>JASHRI010000548.1 GCA_030037435.1 Candidatus Acidiferrales bacterium
GACTTGGAAACGATCGCGGTGAGCTTGCGCAGCGCCTGCGACATCAGGCGCGCCTGCAATCCCATCTGCGGCTCGCCCATTTCCCCTTCGAGTTCGGCCTTGGGCACGAGCGCGGCGACGGAGTCCACAACGACGACGTCAACGGCATTCGTGCGGATCAGCGCTTCTGCGATTTCGAGGGCTTGCTCGCCATTGTCCGGCTGCGAGACGAGAAGATCGTCGACGTCCACGCCCAGCTTTCGGGCGTAGATGGGATCGAGCGCGTGTTCGGCGTCGATGAAGGCAGCCATGCCGCCGAGCTTTTGCGCTTCGGCGATTACGTGCAAAGTGAGAGTCGTCTTGCCGCCGGATTCCGGGCCGTAGACTTCGATCACGCGGCCGCGCGGAAATCCGCCCACGCCGAGAGCAGAGTCGATCGAGATCGAGCCGGTGGGGATCACGCTGACGGGAACGAGAACGTCGCGATTTCCCAAGCGCATAATCGAGCCCTTGCCGTACTGCTTTTCAATCTGCGAAATCGCCAATTCCAAATTTTTAGTTTTTTCGTCGTTCACAGTTTCACCTCGAAAGGGAGTGCGTTTTGTCCCTGCGTGACCGCGGAGACGGGCGTGAACCGATCCCCGAGGGGACGCAGGCGGCCCGATAATACCAGAGTGCGGCACAGTCGATGCGGGATTTCCAAGGGCATTTTAGCACGAGGCGAAGAAAAAGCAAAGATTTTCGTATGGCGGACACCCTCCGAGGGGAGTTTCGATTAGAAAGGGGTGCCGTCGTTTGTTTTCTAACACTTACGTCGGTTTCTATTCGAAAGGGAGTTTCGATTAGAAATGCGCTCGGAAGGCAGACGCCGTCGAGTTTCGTCCACTCTTTCTGAGACATCGTGCTCCCTGCCCTCCTTTCCATCCGGTGCGACCTCGATCCCTCGACTCCCATTGGTCGCTCGGGACAACGATCCTGATCGGATCGTTGGACACACACCGGCCGTGTGCGCCGCTGCATACGTTTCAAAATACGTTGCCCGCGCCCAGCAGCTTCAGCGCGAGCGACAAAAACAACGCATGTTAGCACACAGTGGATTCGATTTCCACTACAAAAGAAGGCGCTCGGCATATTTTCCGCCTTGAAGTGCTGAGCTAAACCGCGAAACCAATCTCAGGGGCGGACTTATAGATCCGTGCTTCCTAAGCCTCGATGCTTTGGGCCATCTCAAGGTAGCGGCAAAGGGCATTTGCGAGCTGCATTTGGTGAGGAGTTTTGCACTCGACTTGTAACAGTGCCGGACTGGCGACGATAACCGCGACGCATTGCGCTCGCGATATCGCAACGTTAAGCCGATTCAAGCTGTAGAGGAAGTTGATCCCGCGTGGCGCCTCCTCTGGCGTGGAAGTCGTCATAGAGAAGAATACGACGGGCGCTTGCTGTCCCTGAAACTTGTCGACCGTACCAACGCGCGCGCCCTGCGGGAGCCCCTTCTTCAATGCGGATACCTGAGCGTTATAAGGAGCAACGACGAGGATATCCTTCAGTTCGAAAGACTTCGTCGCGTCGGTTTTATCGGTCCATGCCGAGTTGCCGTCCAGCAGGCCGGCGATGAGCTGGGCGATCTTCGCAACTTCCTCGGGGGAGTCTGTCTGATTTCCTGAGTGCTCGACGCCGACGAAACGCAGTCCCGTGCCCGAAATGGCACCCTGCGAGTGAACAACCTGAGTCTCGTTCTCCGGCCGTGCCACCAACCGGCTGTCATAGAACATCTCGGAAGTGAAGGCGCAAATCTCGGGATGCAGGCGATACGTCTCCTTCAGAAACAGCCCTTTTCCCTCCTCGATCGTCGCCCGTCCGTTTAGCAGGTGCGATAACGCTGAAATATCGACACCCGCTGGATGAACGCCCTTTTGCGGTTGGTCCAATTGTTGCGGGTCGCCAAGAAGGACGATACTCGTTGCAGCCGGTGAGATCGCCAACACATCAGCGAGAGACATCTGGCCAGCTTCATCAACGAAAAGCACGTCAACGGAATTGTGCATGTCGCCGCGCGACCACAGCCACGATGTTCCAGCTCCGAGTTGAGCCGTCCTGGAACTCAACGCGTCTAAGACACGCTCGTTGTTTTTGGCCTGAGTCACCATCGGATCGGCACAATGATCGTCCTCATTCGGTTTTTGCACTGCGCGTAGCGGTATATTCGACTGTCGGCAATAGTCGCAGACATCTTGTAAGAGATTGCTGATAACCTTATGGCTCACGGCTGTGATTCCTACTCGACCATTATTCCGAATGACTTCGGCGATCATTCGCGAACCAGTGTAGGTTTTTCCCGAACCCGGCGGTCCTTGCAAAGGAAGGACAGTTGGCTCTGTGCAGAGAAAGCGCACAAGCTGAACCGCGCCTCTGGTCATATGCCCCTCTTCATCGAGCAACGGATCTGCGTCGGCCAACGAAATCCGCGGCGGTTGTCGAAGCAGCAAATCCCTCGCAGCTTGAAAAGTGCCGGCACCCACAATGTCATGATCCGCGACCCAAGTGGCGATACGCAGAAGACTGTCGCGTTGGGAGTCCTTCGCGACGATATCGTATGGAATCAAAGCAGTCGGATGCGGAACCTCAGATGAGGCGACTCGCTTGAGATCGATAAAGGTTTGCTGGTCATCAAGCGAGACCTTAGTTCCGCATCCCGCCTTGGTCCTCGGATCGTGAACATTTTTGGCGCGATCGATCGCGTGATCTTGCTGCGGAAAGGAGTATCGATGCACGATAGATTTCTTAATTCTGTCAACCTCGCCCACATATGAGAGGCCGCCTAAAGCACTTCCGTCTTCGACAAGTTCGTCGGGCGAGAGATCACACTGCCGGAAATACTCCCACCAGGTCGATTTGTCTTCGCGCCGGTGATATTCGAGCATCTGAGCAAGAAGCCATTTTGCCCGCTGCTCGGGCGTCCAATCGGCCTCTTTCTCTGGAAAACTCGCAAGCAGGCGTTCCATAACGGCTCGAATTTGCTCAAGTTGTTGAGCGAGATTGTCCGGCGGTTCTCCGGGCTTGGGAGCAGGACGTGGCAACGGCCCGTTCTTCGCCTCGATTTCTTGCCGGCGCTCTTCGAGCCATTCGCGCAGCTTCGACGCCGAGAGGCAGTCGTCGCGATTGTAGGCTTCCAGCGCGGGCAAGAGATTACCCGCTGCTTCGTGTGCTGTACCCATCGCCAGAGCTGCTCCAAACGTTTGAAGCGCAAGAACCGAAACCCGAGGCGGATCTTTACGTAGGAAGCCGTACAGGCCCTCGATCTTCTTAATCGAATAGCTCTCCACGGACGCGCGAATGGCCTGCTTCACGACGCGATACAAATCGACAAACACCTCGGCCCTCAACAATTGATCGACCTCGTCGACGCCCAAACCGTGACGACCGGCGAGACGTTTGATGGCCGTTGGCTCGTAACTTGCGTAATGATAGATGTGCATCTCCGGGTGGCCGGTCCAACGCTCCGTGACAAATTTTATAAACTTCGCGAACGAGTCTCGCTCCTCCGATGGATCGAATGACCAAATCGACTCGTATTTCGGCTCATCGCCCACGCGCTCCGGCAAAGTGATGAATCCGATCAGATACTCAAGATCCTGGCCGAAAGCATAAGGATCGCCTTCGAGATCGAGAAAAATGTCCCAGGGTGAGGGCGCTGGAAGTATGCAAAGGCCTGTGTTCGCCTCGATCGGGAGCATCTCGTGCACGAGGCGCCCTTGTGTTCGACCTTCAACCAGCAAACGGGCTTGGTCGCTCAGCCGTGCGAGAGTCGGTCGTCGAACTCCGTCCACGTTCGCGAGCGCCGCCACATTGGCCTCAGCTAGGCTGGCAACAGTAGTCACGTTGCAAGCGCACAAAGCCTTCCGTTGTGCTCCCGTTATATTCGCAACCAGGGACAAATGATCGTCATCGTGGCGACGCTTGTCGCAAATCGGGTCCCACGAGCACACATTGCAGAATTGGGCCGGCTCTGGATAGGTATTTCGCGCCGCATTGAAGGCAGCGTCGAAGTCTTTCTTAACTCTTCGAAAATACGCGATGAAGTGTTGCACAGGATACGATACGGAGTCAGTTCCCGTGCCTAGCACGATGTGCATCAATTTCGGCTGGAGCTTCTGGATTTCGGAGAGCAGGTCGGAATAAAAGCATAGTTGGATCAGCGCGCCGACCTTTGTTGAGCGTGCAAGTTTCGTTTCGACGGGTTCATATGACCAGGCCCCCAACGCGCTCGGCTTCTCCACACGAACGAGAAAGTCAGGGCGTCCGTTCCACGGACCAATCTGAAAAACGCCTTGGTATACCGCGCCGGCACCGCGCTGCATCGCCTCTATGGTCTGCGCGGCAGCTTCGTTAAGGGAGATGTCTGTCGGTATTCCGATGACGGTTCCATGGGCGCCAGTAAGGTAATCCAGATAGGCCCGCTCGTGCTTCGCACCCAATTCGCGAAGTAGATCGACGCCGGGATCGGGGAAATAAGGCCTTTTCGCCAACCCGGCTGCCTCGGCCCGATCGAGCGTCATTACGTGATGACAAGCTAGAAAGTTTGCTACGTCGGTTGCCGAAAACATGTAGCGCCTTTGGGCCCCTGACCAAGTTCAGGTGATTTATAACAGGGACTGACAAGTGTAGCTACTTTATAGTTAACTGGGCACGGTGAAGGCCAAGCGTGTGTCAGATCGACCAAATCCTTGCTGCGGTCTGCGACCTCCGCAAGAGCCTGCGGCAGCGCGGAAGCACCCTCCCGGGCGGTCATTAACGTCGGAATTAAAGCTCCGATTCAGGGCAGGCTCGCGGAGCTATACTGAAACTGAAAATTGCTTGGGTGCGGCTCATCGCGGATCGCCGCAACGACGCGTCGGCAAGTGAATTGCGGTAACAAAACGCGGACGAAGTAGGGGGCGGGGTGGAAGATGGAATATGCGCAGGTGACGGCGCGGCTGTATATCGGATCGTGTCCCGACATGGTCGCGGACATTGAGACGCTTGAGAAGATTTTGGCGATCACGGCGGTGCTGAATTTGCAGACGGACGAAGACATGGCGGCGGTGAACCTGAATTGGCCGCCGCTGGAATCGCATTACCGGACTTGTTCGGTGCACCTGCACCGGATGCCGATGAAGGAAGAGCAGGCGGTGATTCGAGAAAAGCTGTGCGCGTGCGTCGAGGCGTTGGACGGCCTGGTGGCAGCGGGCAACACGGTTTATCTCTACTGCACTTCGGGCATTGGACGCGCGCCGACGGTAGCCATCGGTTATCTTTATCGCTGCTTAGGCTGGCAGATGGACGCGGCTATCCGTTATGTGAAGCAGGTGCGGCGGTGTTCGCCTCACCTGGAGGCGCTGCGGCGAGGAATCGCGGACCAGGAAGAGCGGGAATCCGAGATGTGGGCGCTCCCGTAGCCAGCGAGGGCTGAACGACTGTTGCGGCGCGGACAATCGAAACTCAGACTGGTGAAATCCTTGCTGCGGTCTGCACCTCCGCAAGAGCCTGCGGCAGCGCGGTACGCCCCTCCGGGCCGCGGATTGACCCGCTAGACGGCGGTCGGGGCGGCGCGTTGATATCGCAGCTACCCTTCGACGTCGCTGAGGGTGAGAAGCTGCGACCCCCTAGACACCATTCCTGCTGGAACCGCGACTCGCTAGACGGCATTCCTCCGCATGTGCGGGAGTCCGCCGAGATGTGGACGCTCCTGTAGCCGGCCAGGCCTAAAAAAGGGCGTGCCACACGCCGAGAGTGCCGCGCTGAAGGCCGCGGCGCTACGTTTAAACCTAAGGCAGAATCCCCCACCCTCGCAAACCGAGGATGGGCACCCGCAAAATCGACACCAAGAGCGTGCCACAGGCCTAAAGGAAAACGTGTCCACCTAAAGGTGGCCGCTACGAAAACAGAACACCAAGGGCGTGCCACACGCCCATGCGCTGACGGGCCTCACTGGACAAATTACCGCGCTGAAGGCTTCACTGGACAGATTATCGCGCCGAAGGCTTCACTGGACAGTTTATCGCGCCGAAGGCTTCACTGACCAATTTCTCCCTTTTGTTGGAGGCTGTTCAAGCTGTCGAGGTAGCGAGCGATCCCGCGGTAGAGGCCCTCGGCAATGCGCTGGCGCTGACTGCTTTCGAGTAACAGACTTTCGTCGCTCGCATTGCTGACGAAGGAAATCTCGGACAGGACCGCAGGCATGTTGGCGCCTGTGAGCACGACGAAGGGCGCTCGCTTCACGCCACGGTTCGTCTCGCGGCTGCTGACAAGCTGGAGTCGCGCAGAGAGCGAGTTCTGCATATCCTCGGCAAGTTGCCTGGACTCGGCGATCCTTTGATTGCTCGCAATCTTCTGGATTAGTTGTGGAAGATCGTGGAGCGACGATAGCGCCAGGGCATTTTCGCGTGTGGCGAGCCTCATGGATTCGGGCGAAGCCGAGAGGCTTAGATAATACGTTTCCACGCCGCGCGCTTCGGGGCTGTCGCTGGAATTCGCGTGAATCGACACGAACAGGTCGGCTTTCGCGTCGTTGGCGATCGCCGTGCGATCTTCCAGAGGGACGTATCTGTCGGTCTTACGGGTGTAAATCACTTCGGCGCCCGCGATATTATTTTGGATCAGATGGCCCAGGCGAAGCGCCACGTCGAGGCAGAGATTTTTTTCGACCAAGCCGTGCGGGCCCATCGCGCCCGTGTCCGACCCGCCGTGACCAGGATCAATCGCGATGCGGCTGATCTTGAGTCCCAATTCCCGCGCCAGCGACGGATGGCTGTTGCCGCTCGCGCTTCCCGCAGGCGGGCCGCTGGCTGTGTCTTGCTGCTGGGCGACTGAAGTCGCAGCGGCCGGTGCGGCACCGGTCGATTGCGCGTGAAGGTCGATCACTAGGCGGTAGGGATTTGAAAGCAGCTGCGCGGAATAGGCCTTGGTCCCGTCCGCGTCAAGGACCAGGCGGACCATATCGTCGGTATTTTGCGCCACGCGTACCCACTTGAGCAGTCCGCCCTGGGCGGGAGCCATTTTTGGCTCGACGGATGAGCGCAACCGCGCGTTGTGGAGATCAAAATAGATTCGATCGGGCGCACTGATGCGCGCGGAATGGTATTGGACAGCATCGTCGAGCGCTACGACGACCCGCGCATCGTTCTCTGTACTTGATACCTCGATGGCATCGACCGTCGGCATGCCTCGGACGCCTAGGCGGGGCTCGACAGCTTGGTCGGCCTCGGCTGCCTCGCGAACGCCCTGCGTTTGGAGCCGATCATCCACTTCTTCGGTGCGCGCGAGATTGTTTGGGAACGCCGCGGATGGCGGCGCGTCGGCAGCGGCGGCGACGCTTGGAGTCACTTGACCGGCGATGACTGTGGCCGTCACTCTGCCGCGCAACGTCTGCATCAAGGCTTTCGGCAAGCTACGCGGCACGGCGAGTCCGGCGGACAACAGAACTGCAACGAGCACGCCCGCCCACAGGCCCCGGCCACGCAGGGCGAGCCGGGACAGCGGTTTGTAGGTAAGCTGGGACGCGGCGGGAGTTTTTGCCGCATTCGCGGGAGCGGCCGCCGCCGGCGAGACTTCCGGTGCAGCCACAGGCGCCGTACGAGCGGCCGCGGAAATGAGCAATTTGCGGTCTGCTCTTTCGACAATATCCGCCGAAATCGTGCGTACTCCTTGGGCATGTGCCTCCGCCAAAGCGCGAAAACAGATTTTGTTGATCTTTCTCGGAATGCCTTCGCTTCGGTCGGCGATGAGGGCCAAGGCTTCGGCATCGAAAAGCTCTTCGCCGCTATGGCCTGCAACTTTCACGCGGTGCCTGACGTAACCAGCGGTTTCCTCCGGCGAGAGAGCTTGCAGATGCTTGACCACCACAATGCGCTGCAGCAGCTGCGCCAGATGCTTCTGGCCTAGCTTCTCTGCCAATTGCGGCTGGCCGGCTAGAACGATTTGAAGGAGTTTGGTGTTCGACGTCTCGAAGTTTGAAAGCAGGCGGATCGTTTCAAGCACTGTGTCGTCGAGATTTTGCGCTTCGTCGACGATCAGGACAAATCGCCTGCCCGCCAACATTTCCGCAAACAACATTTCGTTTAGCTTGTTGTGCATGGCGACGAGGCCCATGCCCGTCGAATCGACGCCAAGCTCACTTAGCAGGTATTGGAAGAATTCGCGGGAGTTGCACTGCGTCTGAAACAGATACACGGCGCGCGCCTTATCGCGCAGCCCTTCGAGGACTTGATATAGCAGCGTGGTCTTGCCCATGCCGGGCTCAGCGATCAGCGCCAGAAATCCGCGGCCGTTCAGGATCCCGTCGGTGAGTGCATCCAGCGCCTCGCAGTGGGTCTGAGTCGGATAGAGGTACACGGGGTCGGGCGTGACGCCAAACGGCTGCTGGCGCAGGTTGAAGAAATCGAGAAACATGGACGCAACCTCCATTCCTGGATGCGTAAACGGATAGCATCACCAGCGCCGCTGCCCAGGAACTGCAGTAGAGTGTCGAGCGACAGGGTGGCTGCGCAGGCAACTAGCGCTCAGTTGTCGGGCAGGAGAGCAACGGCGCGCGTATAAGCCAGAATATTGTCCTTTGAGTCTCCAGCCGGCCAATACTGTACTTCTGATCGCGTCCGGCACGCAATGCTGCGGTCATGTTGGGAGAATATCTACGGCGGGGAGGTCAATTCTGGGTGGTGTCGGGCTTCTTCGGTGGGCGCGACGGGGGCAGGTCGTGGGACGATTCGGGAGAATTCCCCGGTTCACCGAGCAATTCCCTCAGGCTGGTGACCAGGGCGAGCAAGCCGTCGCTTTTCGCGATCACTTTGATCGATCCTGTCTTGTCGGCCTTACTTTGGAGCTGGGAGCTGTGATGAAGCGTGTAAAGAGCGATTGGAACCGTGGGCGAAGTCTTCAGAATCTCTTCGGCTGCTTCCAGACCGTTGAGCATCGGCATCGCAAAATCCAGCAGCACCAGATCGGGCGAGAGGTCGGCGGCCATGAGCACGGCTTGGCGTCCGTTGACGGCCTCTCCACAAACGGACCAGCTGCCGAATTGCATCAGCGCCGTTCGCAAGAAAGTTCGGACGAGATCGCTGTCGTCTGCGATCAATATTCTCGGCATCGTTCTTTATCAAGCCCCAACTGAATTATGTAGTGCGCGCGACGTAAGCAAGGAAGGCTAACATTCGCCGACGGGGGCACCTATCCGGCATTTCACGTATGGTGCCCTAAGAGATGGTCCCGGTCCCCTTTGGTACCACGACGCCGCCCGCAACACGGTGTTGCGTTACTTACCTCTCTTTTGCGCCAGTTATTTGCGGCGTTTGGCGGCCGTCGTCGGGGATCAGATTCGCCGTGAGGCAGCGCTTTTGATAAGATGAGCCCACCTATGATTAAAGACACGCCCGATCTGCGTCGTATGAGCCGTCCGCTCGAAGAGACCGACCCTGAAATTGCCCAGGCGATTGCCGATGAGGTGCGCCGCCAGGCGACTGGTCTGGAGCTGATTCCCTCCGAAAATTTCGTATCCGAAGCCGTGCTCGAAGCGATGGGCTCGGTATTCACCAACAAATACGCCGAAGGCTATCCCGGTAAGCGCTACTACGGCGGCTGCGAATATGCCGACCGCGCCGAGCAGTTGGCCATCGACCGCGCCAAGGCTCTCTTTGGCGCCGAGCATGCCAATGTGCAGCCTCACTCCGGCACGCAGGCCAATATCGCGGTCTA
>JASHRI010000549.1 GCA_030037435.1 Candidatus Acidiferrales bacterium
ACGCAGGCAAAGCTCGTGAAAGGCAAGCAGCAGCGCACGCTTGCAAATCCAAGCGTGCGGCACCCCCGTGATGTGCAGGGAAGAGGACCAACTGACGTGTTGTGCGCGATCTTGCGCTGGGGCTTCGATGATCCCATGCCCGAACGGAGGAAGAGTCCGCCGCCCCGCCAGAGCCAATGAAAGGCAAGCGCAGCGCACGCTTGCAAATCCAAGCGTGCGGCGCCCCCGTGATGTGCAGGGGAGGGCTAACTGACGTGTTGTGCGCGATCTTCCACCGCGCTTCGATGATCCATGCCCGAACTGAGGAAGAGTCCGCCGCCTCCGCTTAGAATGCTAAGCAGACAGTTTGCGGGCGAGTTCCGTGGCAAAATGCGAAGGGTTTCCCCGCAGTTCGAGCGCGATCGGAGGACGTGTATGAGCGCGAAACTCTCCGCGAAATACGTTGCCGCAGCCGTTGTGGCGATGGCCGCCGCGTGGTCGATTGGAGGTTCAGCGGCGATTTCGAGGGGAGCGCAGGCGCTCAATCAACCGGCGCCTACGATGACGGTGGTGGTGGACGAAACGCAGGCCGCGCGGCGAATCGCTTTCGTCCACGAGGAAATTCAGGTGAAGCCCGGCACGCTGGCATTGGCATATCCGAAATGGATCCCTGGAGACCACGGTCCCATCGGGCCCATTGAAGAACTGGCTGCGATACGGGTACGGGCAGGGAATACGGCTCTACCCTGGACGCGCGATCCCGACGATATTTACAAGTTTCAGGTTGACGTTCCGGCGGGCACCGAAAAGGTGTCGGTCGATTTCGACACGCTGCTGGAAAACACGATTTCGGATCATCAACTCCTGCTGGAGTGGAGCACGGTGTTGCTGTATCCGCTCGGGATCGATAAGCGCGAGCTGATGGTGCGGCCGTCGATTCTTTTGCCTGCCAACTGGAAACCAGGCAGCTCATTGCACATGACCGCCGAAAGCGGCAATCGCGTGGATTTTGCGCCGCTTTCGATTGAACGCCTGGTGGATTCACCGGTGCTGGCGGGCGAGTTTTTTCGGGTGATTCCGCTGAAAACGTCGTGGCCGGCAGAGATGGACGTGACCGGCGACAGCCAAGAGGCGGTGGACAAGGCGGACGACGCGCACGCGGTGAGCCTGTTTACGAAGCTGGTGGAGCAGGACCGGGCGATGTTTGGTTTCCGGCACTGGGAAACGATGCATTTTTTGATATCGCAGAGCGCAGCCGATCCCTACGACGGGCTTGAGCACGAGGATTCGCCGTGGGACGGCATAGACGACGCTGGGCTTTCGAAAAAGGACGAATTAGAGAGGTTGGGCTTTCCGGTGCTGGCGCACGAGCAGGCACACTCGTGGGACGGGAAGTACCGGCGTCCAGCGGAGCTCTACTCGAAGACCGATTTTCAGGGGCCGGAGCGAACGACGCTGTTGTGGGTATATGAAGGCTTGACCGAATACATCGGCGAGGTGCTCGCCACACGCGCAGGCTTCGAGGATGCGGCCTACTTTCGCGATTTCCGGGGGCAAGCGACGGCGAACTTGATGAACGAAACCGGCCGCGCGTCCAGCGCCCTGGTGGATACGGCGACCGATAACTGGGTGATGCGTAACGCTGGGCCGGAGTGGTCGTCGCAGCGGCGCGGACAGGACTATTACGACGAGGGCGCACTGATATGGCTGCGAGCCGACGTCATAATTCGCGAGAGATCGCACGGACGGCTGTCGCTGGACGACTTCGTGCGCAGCTTTTTGGGCCAGCGTGACACCGGGCCGATCGTCGTTCCGTACACGCGAGAGGATGTGGAGAACGCTCTATCGGCCATATTGCCGTATGACTGGCATCAGTTTTTCGAGACGCGCGTTTACGAAGTGAACCAGGAGCCGCTGACGGCCGATCTGGAAGCCGCGGGCTGGCGACTCACATATAACGACACGCCGAATCCTGAACGTTACTGGGACAAACCGGGCAACTACCACGCGTCGTATTCCATCGGGATGGATTTGGATAAGGATGGCAAGATCTATCACGTTGTGCCGAACACGCCTGCGTATGAGGCGGGGCTCGGCCCAGACATGACGGTGGTGGCGGTGAATGGCCGCGCGTATTCCTCGGACGTGCTAAACGAGGCGATCACGCATCCACGCGACGGCAAGATTTCGGTGATGGCGCGCAATTTCGATTCCGTGCAGCAGTACGAGATTCGATATTCCGGGGGAGTGCGCTATCCGCATCTGATGCAAATCCCGGGAAGCCACGACTACCTGAGCGAGATTGTGGCGCCGCGAAGTGTTGAGTAGATCCGATCGCGCGGGGCGGAATTGCGTGGATCGCGGGCGATAGGCTAGAGTGGCGGCCATGACGGAGATTACGGGCGTGCGTTCGACGGTGCCGAAGTGTTTTCTCGAGGCGGTGGATACGCGCGCGAATCCGCGCGCGCAGATGTATCGAGGCGCGAGCGGATGGGAATCGATTTCAGCGAAGGAAATGCTGCGGCGCGTGGCGGGAATGGCCAAGGCGCTGGGCGATCTGGGCATTCAGCCGGGCGATCGCGTAGGAGTGTTTGCGCCGAACTGTCCCGAATGGCACGTGGCGGACCTGGCGATTCAAGGATTGGGCGCGGTGACCGTGCCGATCTATTTCCGCGAGTCGGCAGACCGGATGGCGTACATCTTGAACGATTCCGGGGCGCGTATTCTGGTGACGGCGGGAGAAGCGCAAGCGCGGCAGGCGATTGAGAATCGGGCTGGGCTGAAGACCATTGAGGAAATAATTTCGGCGGCGGCTCCCGCAGATTTTCAGGGCGCGATTTTGCGCCAGGAACCGCTGATCGCCGGAGCGGGAGACGCGGAGGTGGCCGCGTACAGGAGCCGCGTGGCGAGCGTGACGCCGGACCAGTTGGCGACGCTGATCTACACGTCGGGAACGACGGGCGAGCCGAAGGGCGTGATGCTGACGCATGCGAACATCACGTCGAATGCGATGGGCTTTAGCGAGGACTCGGAGCTGAAGCCTGGAGACATTCAACTGTCGCTGCTGCCGCTGGCGCACGTGTACGAGCGGACGATGGATTACGGCGCGCTCTTTCGCGGGGTGAGCGTCGCGTACATTCCGCAGCCGGAGACGGTGGCGGAAGAATTGCTGGCTGTGCGGCCGACGATTGTGGCCGCTGTGCCGCGATTTTACGAAAAGATCTACGCGAACATCATCGAAACCGGGCGGCGAACGGGCGGAGGGCGCGAAAAGATTTTCAATTGGGCGCTGCGCGTGGCGCACGAGGCGGGTCCTTGGCGCGCGTATGGCAAGAAAGCGTCGATGGGATTGCGGATGCGATGGCGGGTGGCCGACTGGCTGGTCTATTCGAAGATTCGCAAGGGAGTGGGCGGACGGATTCGAATCTTCAGCGCGGGAGGCGCTCCGCTGGCGCCGGAACTGGCGGAATTTTTTTGGAGCGTGAATCTGCCGGTGTATCAGGGCTACGGGCTGACGGAAACTTCGCCGGTGGTGACGGCGAATACGGTGAAGGTGAATCGGGTGGGGACGGTGGGGCGTCCGATCAAAAATGTGCAGGTGAAAATCGCGGAGGACGGCGAGGTGCTGGTGAAGGGGCCGTGCGTGATGGAGGGGTATTACCACAAGCCGGAAGAGACGAAGGCGGCGTTCACGCCGGATGGATGGTTTTGTACCGGCGATATTGGGCGGCTGGACGCGGACGGATTTTTGATCATCACCGATCGGAAGAAGGAACTGCTGAAAACGTCGGGCGGGAAATTTGTGGCGCCGGCGCCGATCGAGAATTTACTGAAAACGTCGGCGCTGATTTCGAATGCGATGGTGGTGGGCGACCGGCAGAAATTCGTATCGGTGCTGATCGTGCCGAACTTTGGGACGATCGATGCGGAAGCGCGCAAGGCGGGACGCGAATTTACGGGGCCGGGGCAGATGATGTCCGACGCGTGGGTGCGGGATTTGCTGGGCGCGGAGATCGAGAGATTGACGTCGCAGCTCGCGCAGTACGAAAGGCCGAAGCGGTTTGCGTTGATCGAGCAGGATTTTACGTATGCGAATGGCGAGTTGACGTATACGCTGAAGTTGAAGCGAAGAGTGATCGAGGAGCGGTATCGGGATGTGATCGAGCGGCTGTACGCGGATGTGGAAGAGCCAAGGCCGCAGAGGGTGTAGCAAGCGGCGCGCTGTGGGTGCGCGGCCAACGGGCGATGTAGAATAGGCATGGAGAAAGGTGATGAGCGACCAATTGGTGATTGCGGGGCGAGGGTTC
>JASHRI010000550.1 GCA_030037435.1 Candidatus Acidiferrales bacterium
GCAGCTTGTCGACAAAGGGTGCCGCAATATTTTGCTGGCGATGATGGTTCGCGATGGCGCGGCCAATACATTGTATGGACAGCCGAAATTCGACGATGGGTCCGTGCCGTTCGATCGGGACAGGGAGACGCGGAAGATTGTGGCGGCGTTTGAAATGTTTCGAAAGGAAATGCCGCCCGAAATCGGGCTGGGCGTGGACGTGCATTCGCTGCTGGACAGCATCAGGGCGGTGCAGTTTGCCAAGGATATGGAGCAGTTTCGGTTGTTCTATTGCGAGGACCTGCT
The DNA here is from genome assembly GCA_030037435.1 of Candidatus Acidiferrales bacterium. Lineage (GTDB taxonomy): Bacteria > Acidobacteriota > Terriglobia > Acidiferrales > UBA7541 > Palsa-295. The sequence continues at coordinate 286 of JASHRI010000550.1, forward strand.
GCCGCCGGAAGAATCGGGCCACTACAAGATCGTGCGAGAACTGTGCACCACGCCGCTGGCGATCGGAGAACTGTGGAACAATCCGCATGAATGGCAGCCGTTGGTGCAGGACCGGCTGATCGACTACATTCGCCACCATGTTTCGCACGTCGGAGGGTTCACGACGGCACGGAAGATCGCGGACTTTGCGGCGAACTACGAAGTGAAATTCGCGTGGCACGGCGCGCCGAATTCTCCTGTGGGCCACATGACGAACCTCACGCTCGATCTGACCAACGAGAATTTTGGAATTCACGAGCATTTCGATTACACGCCGCTGGTGCAGGATATTTTTCAAGGTCATCTCGAGGTCAAAGATGGCTACGCATGGATCAGCGAGAAGCCGGGGTGGGGGATTGAAGTCGACGAGGCGCTGGCGGCGAAGCACCCGATCACAGACGAACGTCCGAATGAGATGCGGACGCCGGATGGATCGGTGATCGAAGGCACCGGCTAGAATTGGAGCGCGAAGGGGCGCCACGCTGCTTCGCAGGCGGCGACTACGCGCGGAGGTACCAGGGAACGTTGATCAAGACAATGTTGGGGCTGCTTTGTATCAGGAGAGCAGCTTTGAGCAGTTCCGCGCGCTGATTGTGCAGCGGGTAGTGATACCAGTGGCGCTCGACGAGTTCGGGAACGACGACGGCGATCTGACGTCCCGGGTGCTTTTCCTGCGTTTGGCAAACGTAGTCGACGATCGGTTGGACGAGGAGACGGTACGGTGATGGGATCGTGATCAGGGATGGGGGAGTGCCGCCGGCACGTTTGACCGGATCTTGTACAAGTTGCTTCCAGTGCTTGCGAAGAGTGTCTGTGTCGTCCTCGGCTCCGACATGGACAGCATAAATTTCGGGCGAGAGGGTGAGAGCGAATTGCAGGGCCCGCTGGGCGGTGGTGCTCCATTCATGGATAGGTACGATGACGATCGGAGTGCCGAGGCTTTCGATTTGCAGGGGTTTCTTGAGTTCGGTCTCGAGAGCGACGCGTCTGTAGTGACGATGCACCCAGAGCATGATGCCCATTTCTCCGATAATGATCAGGATGCTGACCCAGGCGCCAGCCGTGAATTTCGCGACCACGACGATGAGAAGCGTTAATCCAGTCGCGATGGCACCGAGGCCGTTGACGAACATGCTGTTGCGCCAACCGCGGCCGCGTTTCCTGCGCCAGTGGCCAACCATTCCTGCTTGTGACATGGTGAATGCGAGAAATGCTCCGATGGCGTAAAGCGGGATCAGCCGGTCGGTAACGCCGCCGAATATGATCAGCAGGATGGCCGTCAACACCGCGAGAACGAGAATTCCCTGCGTATAGACCAGGCGCCGTCCGCGAAAGCTGAAGGAGTGCGGCAGAAAGCCATTTTGCGCGACGGCTTTGCAGAGACGCGGAAAATCGGCGAACGCAGTATTCGCGGAGAGGCAGAGGATCACCAGAACGGAGCCGATGGTGAAATAGTAGAACCAGTTTCGTCCCGCGACGGCTGCGACGAGAATCGAGAGAACGCTTTGATAGCCGGGTTGGCCCGGGTCCGTTGCGCGAATGCCGTAGGCGCGAACGAGGTATGCGATGCCGGCGAGAAGAATGATGAGAAAACCGATGATGACCGTGAGCGTGCGCTGGCCATTGCGGACGGTCGGCTCGCGGAAGGCGCGCACGCCGTTGCTGACAGCTTCGACGCCGGTCATGGCCGTGCAGCCATTGGCGAACGTCTGGAGCAGCAGCCACACGCTGACCGCGGCGGTTGCGGCGGGAAGCGCAACGGACGGCGGAGCGACGACTGCAGTGGGATGGCCGGCGGCGAAGACCGTCTTCGAGACGCCAATTGCGATTGCAAGCAGAAGTGAGCCGAGAAAAGTGTACGTCGGAATCATGAAGACAACGCCCGCTTCGCGCACACCGCGAAGATTGACGAAGGTGACGATCACCAGGATGCCGAGGCAGATGCTGAGGGTATGAGGCTGGAATTGCGGGGCAGCAGAGACGAGCGCGCCTACGCCGGCGGAGATGCCCACGGCGGCGGTGAGAACATAGTCGAGCATCAGTGCGGCAGCAGCGAGCAGGCCCGGATAAACGCCGAGATTTTCGGAAGCAACGGTGTAGGAGCCTCCGCCGCCCGGATAGGCAGCGATGGTTTGGCGGTAGGAGAAGTAGACGATGGCAAGCAGAACGATGATGGCGAGGCTGATGGGAAGAATGTAGGCGACTCCAACAGCACCGAGTGGGATGAGAAGAGTCAAGGCAGCTTCGGGGCCGTATGCCGCAGAACTGAGTGCGTCGAGGCCGAAGATCGGAATTCCGGAGAGGACACCGATTTGCTCGCCGCGTTCGTCGCTATTGGCGAGGCGCTTGCCTAGAAGAAAATCGACGATGGACATGGTTTGGTTTCGCTTGCGGCAGGCCGAAGCGAGGGAGAGAGTTTAGTGCGAGGATGTTACAAATGGAAGACAGGTTAACTCTGACATGAGGAATCGCTGGAAAAGCGGAGAAATTCGGTCGATGCCCCGGTTGCTTGCCGCCAGCGCCGCCAATCACTTCAAGCGAAGTACGCCGTTGAACTGCTGGATGACCTTGTAGCACTCGCAAGCGGAGCTCTCCAGTTTCTTGCGGTTTAGAATTTCCAGCGCTCCTCGCCGGTACTGAATGATTTTTTTCCTCTGAAGAATCTTGGCTGCCAGGCTGATGCTGGGACGGTCTGTTCCCAGCGTGGTTGCCAGGAACTCATGTGTAATTGGCAGCGATCGGGAATCCACGCGATCGGCGGCCATCAGAAGCCATCGGGCGAGGCGCTGGCCCGCGTCGTGAAGACGATTGCAAGCGGCGGTCTGGGCAATTTGCATTCCCTGAACCACTGCGTAACGGCTGAGGGCCATTTGCAGTTGCGGCGTCGATTCAAGGGAGCTCTGCAAGGCGCCGACCCTGATCTTGAAACCATCGCCGGAGATCTGAACCAACTGTCGCAGCGGAGACATGGTGAGACCCATCGCTGATGCCACGCCGGTCACGCCCTCGTTGCCTACCATCCCAGCTTCTACGGTTTTTCCGTCTTCGGTGGCAACGAGCAGAGAGATCAAGCCCGAATGAGGAAAATAAGCGAAGTCGAGCTTTTGTGTGGGTTCATGCAGGATGCTCTGCTGACGGAACCGGAAGGGCTCCAGATGGCGGCGAACGAGCTGATATTCCGCATCCGGGATCGCGAGAAGAATCTTGTTTCGAAGCGAGGTCGCAGAATCCGTCCGTTCCTTCGGATGCGCACCTCTACTGGTGGTGTTTGCTGGCCGTCCCATTCTGCTCTCTATGAAAGAGCAGACTGTAACTTCTGCCAATACCGCTGTCTGTAGGTTGCCGAACACTTCGTGGCTTATTTTAGGCCAAGCTGCTTATTCAGGCGCTGCACCACTTGATAACACTCGCATGCCGAGGATTCGAGCCTTTTACGGCTCACAACGACTATTTCGCCCCGGGCGCACTGGATAGCCAGCTCTTCTTCGAGGGCCGCAGCTGCGAGACTTACACTGGGCCGGTCCGTGCCAAGCATGATGGCGAGAAAATCGTGTGTAATGGGCAGCGTGTTTGTGTCAACGCGGTCCTGGGCCATTAGAAGCCAGCGCGCCAGGCGCTGTTCAACCTGGTGCAACCGATTGCATGCGGCGGTCTGCGCCACTTGCATGCCTTGCAGCACGGCGTATCGGTTGAGGCGCATTTGAAGGTCAGGCATTGCCCGAAGGCAAAGCTGCAATTCTCGCGCAGCAATTCTGAATGCGTTACCTTCGATCTGCACCACCATGCGGAGCGGGCTTCGATCCAGACCCACGGCGAGCGCCACGCCTACCGCGCCTTCGTGTCCCGCGACACCTGCTTCGACATCCCTGCCGCCTCGGGTGGCTACTACAATAGAGGCCAAGCCCCTATTTAGAAAATACAGAAAGCGTTGTTTTTTGTGAGGCTCGTGAAGGCTGAGATGGCTTGGTAACTCAAGAAACTCAAGATGACGATAGATTCGATGGTATTCGGGTACGGGAATCGACAATAACAACTTGTTGCCCACAGGCGTTCCGTTTGAATCGGTTCGTCGCTCGGGCGCGATCTGATGCCGGTGGGTTTTCACGCTGCATAGGCTGAATTACGGGCAGTATTTTAGACATACCGCGAAAACCGGGCCCAATCAGGTAAGCGGAGACGCACGACAGATAATCCCTGGACCAATTCATCCCAATTGCTTGCCGCGCGGATAAGTATTTTCCTGTATTTACAGTAAGGCTCGGTAAGTTCTTATGTAGGGTATCAAACACAGAGATCGAAGAACCGATACAAGCATGCCAGTTCAAATCCTCATCGCCGACGATAACCCACTCATGCGGAAAACTTTGAGAGCTCTGCTGGAAAGCCGCCAAGGCTGGCAGGTTTGCTGCGAAGCCGAAAACGGGCTGGAAGCGGTGCAAGGAGCCACCGCCGAGAAACCAGATCTGGTGATTCTAGATTTGGCAATGCCCGTCATGGACGGGCTGCAGGCCGCACGTGAAATTGCCTCGTTGTACCCTGAGTTACCGGTCCTGATGTACACGAACCACGAGTTGGGTGTGCTTGCACGGCAGGCCCAAAAGCACGGCATTTGGAAAATCGTGACCAAAGGCGGCAATGAAGACGACATCGTTGCCGCCATTGAATACTTGCTCGTCCCGAGGGTCAATGCAGCCGGCGCGCAACCCGCGGCTACGATCGACATAGAAAAGCCACCTGTCCTGGGCGAAGCGGCGAAGGCGAGCGGGGGCACGGAATAGTTACGCCGGACAGGAAAACCAGGACTTCCTAGAAACCAGCCAGCCGAAAGCGCGATGCAGTAATCATCCTGCTGCGAAGCTCGTCTAGCTCCCCACGGAACATTTGCCTTCCATTGTATGAATCTGCGAGCGAGGCCGTGAAAGAAGTCGGGGTGCGCGGACTAACACGCGCGCGTATACTCGCGTGAAGAAGATGGCCTGGCCGACATCAGTTCTGAGGAGACACATGCGCTGGAAGATTGAAGCAGGGAAGCTTGTCCGGGCGGTATCGTACGCGATGGCGTGAGCGTTGGCGCTGGCGGCGCTGCCGGTGGCAAGCGCACTCGCGCAGACTGAAACAAATCCGATGAACGCGGAACCGCCGGGATCTTTTGCCGGGCACGCGAGGCGAATCAGCATCAACGGCAACGCGATGGCCGCGAAAATCACCTATATGGTCGCGCCCGACTATCCGAAGAAATTGCAGGACGAGCAGGTGAGCGGCACGGTGGTGCTGAGCGCGGTAATCGCGAAGGACGGATCGGTGGAGGATTTAACGCCCGTCGCAGGCCCGTCTCCGTTGACGGCGCTGGCGACGGATGCGGTGCGGCAATGGCGTTATCAGCCGACAGTAATCGACGGGCAGCAGTTGGAAGTGAGCACGACGATCAGCGTCGTGTTTGCAGTGGGTCAGCCACCGCGGTACCAACAGCAGGGTGCGGCTGCGCCGACTACGGGCTCTGCCGTTGACCCGCGACTGAGAGCGGACATTCTGCATTTGATCGATGTAATGCACGTAAAGGACACGCAGGTGGAGTTCGGGCATCAGATGATGGAGACGCTGCGCCCCACGATTATCGCAGCCCTACCGCCCGAGGCGGACCAGCAGAAGATCCTTGATGAGCTCTCGGAGAGGTTGATGGCAAGTTTGCAGTCCGATGAAGCAACGGACCGAATGGTGGTGGTCTATGCGAGATACTTCTCCGACGACGACGTGAAAGGCAT
>JASHRI010000551.1 GCA_030037435.1 Candidatus Acidiferrales bacterium
GGCCCAAACGGCCCTTGGCGTTTTCTCACCTATGGTGAAGCGCTTCGCAAAGTTCGTAGCCTCGGCCAGGCTCTTCTCGACCGCGGCCTTTCGGCCGAGCGTCCCGTCGCCATCCTGTCCGAAAACGACCTCGAACATCTCTTGCTGATGTTTGCGGGACAGCACGTCGGAGTTCCGACGGCCTCGATCGCGCCTCCGTATTCGCTTATTTCGAAAGATTTCGCCAAGCTCCGGCACGTCATGCGCGTGCTGACGCCCGGCCTCGTTTTCGTCGCCAATGCAGCGCAGTATCGCCACGCTCTCGAGGCCGCCGTCCCTCCCGGCACTGAAATCGTCTATGCCGATGCTCCCATTCCGGGCCGTCAGGACACTTCCTTTGACGATCTCGCAGCCGTCACTCCCACCCCGGCCGTCGACGCAGCGCACGCCGCCATCGCGCCAGACGGCATCGCAAAGTTTCTTTTCACCTCGGGCTCCGCGGGGCTACCCAAAGCGGTGATCAACACTCACCGCATGATTTGCAGCAATCAGCAAATGATTTTGCAGGGATTTCGCTTCATGGCCGAGGAGCCTCCGGTTGTCGTCGACTGGATGCCCTGGAATCACACGGCCGGCGGCAATCACAACACGGGCATGCCCCTTTACAACGGCGGCACGCTCTACATCGACGACGGCCGGCCTACGCCCGCCGGAATCGCCGCCACGGTTCAGAATCTCCGCGAAATCGCGCCCACTCTTTACTTCAATATGCCGCGCGGCTACGAAGAATTGCTGCCGTACTTCCGTGCGGACGCGCATCTGCGCCAGATTTTTTTCAGCCGCGTCAAATTTATGTTCTACGCCGGCGCGGGCCTTTCGCAGCCGCTCTGGGACGCTTACCGCGAACTGATGATCGAAGCCTGTGGTGAACGCATTCTGATGGCCACCGGCCTCGGCGCCACGGAAACTTCCCCGATGGCGCTTCAATGCACGTGGGATTCAGAAGTAAGCGGCGCAATTGGAATTCCCATGCCCGGCGTCGAAGCCAAGGTAGTCCCCGCGGGGGACAAACTCGAAATCCTTGTGAAGGGACCCAACGTCACGCCCGGCTACTGGCGCGAGCCGGAACTCACGCGCAAAGCCTTCGATGAGGAAGGTTATTACCGCTTCGGCGACGCCGTCCGCTTCATCGATCCCGCGGACGTGAACAAGGGCCTCATCTTCGACGGCCGCCTCGCGGAAGATTTTAAGCTCTCGTCCGGAACTTTTGTCAGCGTCGGCCCCCTGCGCGCCAAAATCATTCATTGGTTTTCGCCCTATGTGCTCGACGCCGTCATCGCGGGACACGATCGCCGCTTCTTGTCCGCTCTGCTCGTGCCAAATCTCGAGGCCTGCCGCGCGCTCGCGTCCGGCCTGTCCGCTGCAGCGTCACCCGCTGAAATCCTCAGCCACGATGCCGTGGTGCAAAAATTCATTTCGCTCCTCCAATCCTTCGCGCTCGAATCGACCGGCAACTCCAACCGCGTCGAGCGCGCAATTCTTCTCGACGAGCCTCCCGCACTCGACGCCGGCGAAATCACTGACAAAGGCTCGCTCAATCAGAAGGTCGTTCTCCAGCGCCGCGCCTCGCTCGTCGAAGAAATGTATTCGCCCAATCCGTCCGCGCGCGTCCTACGCATTCAGAGTTAGCTCCTCTCGAAAGCGCGGCCACAGCGTGCCGTGTTCTCGCTGGATTAAGGCTGCATTCATCAACGATTGATCTGGGGCGGACTAGTCTGCTTGCCTGAATTCGCGATGCGTCCGCGTCTTTTCCGGATCAGCGCCGGTCATATTAGGAATGTTCCTGGGACTAAAGAGGTCCGCTCTGGTTTTGTCGTTGGTCCTATGCGTTGCTGCGTGGTGCCAGCCTGCTTACGCTCAGCCGTCACCGCCCACTGCTTGCGCGCGCCCTGAGCCAGGCAGCATCGTGCAGGAACCGCCGGATCTTCGTAGCCACAATGGCGTGCTGAAAGTCGATTTGACGGTTCACGATACGCTCGCCCCTGACGGCTCAACGCGCTACTGCTACACCGACGCCGACGGCCACGAGTCGCCAAATCTTCGCCTGCGCCCCGGCGATCTTCTCATTCTGAATCTGAAAAACGATTTGACCGATCTGAAATCCGGTCGCAGCGATGCCAGACCAGCTCATCACATACACGCGTCCGCCGAAAACAACTGCACCGCCGGCATGATGACCTCCACGTCCACCAATCTTCACTTCCACGGCTTGACGATCCCCGCCGTCTGCCACCAGGACGACGTGCTGCAAACTTCGATCCAGCCCGGCGATCCGCCGTTCCAATACAAATTTCGCATTCCCGAAAATGAGCCGCCCGGACTCTATTGGTATCACCCGCACATTCATGGCTTCACAAAAGTACAGGTGCTCGGCGGAGCTTCCGGCGCAATCATCGTCGAGGGAATCGAGCGCGCGGACAAAGCCGTGGCCGGTCTGCCTGAACGCGTATTCGTCATCCGCGATCAGGATCTGATCAACCCCAACGCGCCGCCCTCAAAGTCCGAGCCGGTGATGCCCAAGCTCCTTTACGACACGGACGGCGACGTCGCCAACACCGGCACAGGCTTCGGCAAGCCCGCCAAAGATCTCTCCATCAATTTCGTGCCTGTTCCCTACCCCAACTATTCGCCCGCCGTCATTCAGATGAAGCCCGGCGAGCGCCAGCTTTGGCGCGTGCTCAACGCCTCGGCGATCACATATCTGAATCTCGCGGTTTTGTTTGACCGCAAGCCGCAGCAGCTTGGTCTCGTGGCGCTCGATGGAGTTCCGCTCAACGAAAACGGAATGCCCGCCGACTTTGTCGATTGGCAGACGCACCTCGGTGTTCCACCTGGCTCGCGCGTCGAATTCATCGTCCAAGGCCCTCCCGCCGGAGTTCAAGCGCTCTTCGTCACGCGCACAGTCGACACCGGCCCCGGCGGCGAAAACGATCCGAATCGCGCGCTGGCCACCATCGCCGCATCGGACGACGCCCCCGAGCCTCGCTCCGCACTCGCCGCCTCGCCCACGCCGCTTCCTCCGTCAAGCCTGCCTTGGCTCGGGAGCGTGACGCCCGTCGTCACGCGCCATCTATATTTTTCAGAAAAATTGCTCGATCCGAATAATCCGAACAGCGCCACCGAATTCTACATCACCGTCGAAGGTCAGAAGCCGCAGCCCTTCGATCCCAAGTCAGGAGTCCCAAATATCGTCGCCAAGCAAGGCACGGTTGAAGACTGGATTATTGAAAACCGCTCAAACGAGTTACACGCCTTTCACATTCATCAACTCCACTTCATGCTGCTCGACTATATGGGCGTGCCCGTGAACGAGCCATTTCTCCGCGATACCGTCAACGTCCCGTATTACAACGGCAAGACGCTCGCCTATCCCAGCGTCAGAATCCGTCTGGATTTTCGCGATCCGAATACCGTCGGCACCTACCCCTATCACTGTCATCTTCTGGAGCACGAGGACAACGGAATGATGGGCCTGATCCGCGTGGATCTCGCCGAAGCACCGCAATCGGGGCAAAATTCCAGTTCGTCGCGCCCCCGCCCAAAGAACACTTCGGTCCCGCTCTGTGGACTGCCGGCGCGCCGCACCGCAGCGGCTGGCGATTAGCTTTCCGTCCTACAAAAATAGTTTCCGCGCTCCTCCGCGCTCCGCAATTTTCATCAGGCATTACACGCAGGTCACAGCCCTGTTAAAACGCCCGGTGAATTTTTCTCAAACGTGGGTCCCGCACTGAATTTGCGCTCGATCCGAAAATTAATTTTCCGCGCCTTGAGTTTTATTTCTCGATTCATCTGTTTGCAATACGCCGCGGTTATTACTTTCCGCGCTAATGCAGTCACTCCATCACCGCAAAACCAGGAGGATGAATGTCCCTGAAGGATATTGCATCACACGCGTTGCAGTGTCTGCGTATTGGACTCGCCACCGTGGCAATGTTCCAATTCACGCTCGGCGCTTCCGTCACCGGCGCGGCTCCCCCACAAAAGAACAACGACAACAACACCGTCACGCCCATCAAGCACGTCATCGTGATCATCGGCGAAAATCGCAGCTACGATCACGTCTTCGCCACTTACATGCCGAAGCATGGACAGTTCACCTGGAACTTGCTTTCCGAAGGGATCGTCAATGCCGATGGCTCGGAAGGCCCCAATTTCCTCGCGTCTGAACAACGCGCCGCAGTCGACCAAGTGCCCGACGCTTTCGTCCTCGATCCGCCCAAGGTTTCCTTCCCGAACAAAGTCCTCCCGGCTCCGCTCACCGGTGGACCCAACAAGGCTCTTTCATACGTCCCAGGCAACAGCCTGTCTCTCGCCGAAACGTCCGAAAACGGCCTGCCCGCCAGCTATTACCCGCTTCTTATCACCGGCGGCACCCTCACGCCCAACGCGACGCCCGACACGCG
>JASHRI010000552.1 GCA_030037435.1 Candidatus Acidiferrales bacterium
CAGGGAACTTCGCGTCACCCTTGTTGCGTCCGCTATTTTGGCTGTCCGCCATCTGGCGTTCCAGGAATATTCGGCTGTCGCGCGATCGTTCCTTTTAGCGCGTCTGAGACATAGATGTTGTGAACATCCAATGTGCGGCCTAGAGCCTGGTCTAAGTTTAGCTCAGCTTCAATCAAGTTAATCTCATCGCGCAGTTCAGTTCCTTCAGCGGCCGTGAGCAACTGCTGTTTTTGCACCACCGTGAAAGCGTTGGAGCTGCCGAGCTGGAGTTCCTTGACTTGGTCATCGTAGCTCTGCTGCGCGAAAACGCGGGCTTCCTTGGCCGCGGCAATGGCCGCCCGGTCCTGATCCAGGGTAATCAAAGCCTGGCGTACGTTGAGAACGATCGTGCTTTCTGTTTGCGCATATTGCACCTGTTGTTCCCGCTGATTGAGCAGGGCAGTAGCACTCGCGGCTTGTGCCGCGCGATTGCGGATGGGGAGGGTCAAGTTGATGCCCGCCTCCAGCGTCGGATAATTGCCGTGAATCATTCGGCTCAAATCGTCGCCGAGGCCGCCGGCGAAGATGAAGGGCGTTGTCGTGCTGGTGAAGAGGGGCACAAACGCCGCGGGAGTGACAGGAACGCCGGCGCTATTTACGATCGGTGACAGCAGATCCGCGCCGGTCAGAGCGCTGGTCGTAGTTGTCTGTATTTCCGTGCCACCCAGACCGGTGGCCGAATACTCGCCAAAGAGATTGAGCGTCGGCAACAAGCCGTTTTTTGCGTACTTCACTTCCACCCCGGCATTTTTCAGATTTAATGCAGCCTGTTGAAGCTCGGGGCGCTTCTGCCAGGCTTCTTGTACGGCCTGCTGGAGCGAAAGGGATTCAACAGCGGGGCTGTAAATGGGTGTTGTGGGTACGATCTCGACGTTCTGGAGCTGGGCCGCCAAGGGGTCCTTGGTGATGGCGACGAGAAGCGTAGTCTCGTCGAGCAACTGGGTGGTCTGCGCCTGAACCAACGCTTGCTGATCGCTGGCTAATTGCGACTGCGCGGTGATGACGTCGAGAGGAGCCATCGTGCCGACCTCAAGCTGCTTTTTGTTGTCTTCGTAGAGCTGCTGGTCGGCGTCGACCGCGACTTGCTCGACCTTTACGTTCTCACGCGCGAAGACGAGTTCCCAGTAGTCCGTGGCTACTTGCGTGACGGTTGTAATCAGTTGTTGCGCAAACTGCGATTCTCCCACCTTCACCGTGTTTTTAGCTTCGATGATATAGCGGGTATTGGCAATCTTTCCGAAGCCATTCAGCAGGGGCTGTGTGAGCTCGACGGTCAAGGTGGATTGCAAGGCCGGATTGAAGAGGTCGATGGCGATGCTGCTCGTAGAGCGCGAATTATCGAACGTCACTTGAGCCTGCGTACCAGTGGCAAAACCCTGCGTATATTGAAAATTCGTGTTGAAGGTGTGGCCAAGCACAGCTGGCGGCGGAATGTTTTGGGGCGTTGTACTGGTGGATACGCTGCCAGTTCCGGCGAAGAAGGGGTTGTTGACTGGCGTCGAGGATTGCGATTGGTTGATATTGGCCGTGACAACTGGATCGAAGACAGTTTTGCCATTCTGTCCTGACTTCGCCAGCAGCAAGTTTGCTTCGTCGAGCCACGGAGTGTATTGCGCAACTGCAACCCCCAAATTGTTTTCAAGCGCGAGCGAGATTGCATCCTCGAGGCTAAGGTTCAGCTTGCCATCGGAAATCAGCTGCCCGATACGAGGGGTGTTCGTGAGGTCGGGCTGCGGCACGTGAATCGGACTATATGGCGAAAACAAATCGGGAAACCAAGACTTGCCCTTTGAGTAGTCCGGCCCCAATTTCAGGTTGCGGCTCGGGGCGGCGGGCGGTGCCGTTGTTGGCACCGGGGGCTGATACGTCGGAGGGGGCGGCGGCGTTTGCGGCTGCGCCTGCGATTGTGCGTCGGGAGCTGGCGCCTGTTGATTCTGGGCGTATATGGGCGACACAACCAGACCGGCCGCCGTAAGGAGCGCCAGCACTGCCTGCCTTAAACTTCGACTCATCGTGTTTTTCCTCTCCAAAGCGTTCCACCCCGTAAAAGTGCTTAAAACCCTAACTCCTTGAAACGTGCGAGAACGCCAAATTGTTTCAGAAACGGCATGCCTATGTTGCTCTGCGGGCCAACAATTCCCGCTTATTTGACGAGCCAGTGGGAAGAGGGGCGCTCAGGCGAGCGTCCTAAGGCACTTCCATGTGCATCCGGCGTGCAGAGATGCGAGTTTAGCATCGCACCCCGCGAGAGACAATCGCTGCTCCGACCATGATTGTCTAACGCGCGTTGACAGGCTGCGGCGAGCCGCCATAACATGTCGATGGACAATTCCCGCAATTGATGCGCATCCGCTTGTTTCTGAATACGCGAGCTCGGTTTCGCGCTCCCAGGTTTGCTGGCGCGGAAGCAGCCCGGCCTAGCTTTCATCGCAAACCTCGCATCGTTGTCGCCTTGATTTCTGCATGCCTCGCCGTAGCCTTTTTTCTCGCGGCTCTTCGCGCGCGGGCCCAGTCGCCTGGCCAACTCAAGGTGAACGGGTACGTGAGCGATTTCGCCGGGGTCCTGAGCCAGTCGGCGCGCGATCAATTGACCGCGTTGTGCACGCAACTCGACCAGAAGACGCAAGCGCAGATTGCCATTGTCACCATTAAATCGTTGGGTGGTCGCCCTATTGAAGACTATTCGATCAGTTTGGCCACCCGCCTTGGAATCGGTCCCAAAGGCCAGGATCGCGGCGTGTTGATTCTGCTCGCAGTCGACGATCACAAAGATCGAATCGAAGTTGGCTATGGGCTGGAGCCGATTCTGACCGATGGAAAAACGGGCAGCCTTTTGCGAGAAGCGGTGCCGTATTTAAGGGAAGGGAACTACGATGCTGCGGTGACGCTAATCACCCGGCGCGTTGCCGACGTGATCGCGACCGACCGGGGAATCACGCTCACGAATGCGACCCCATTGCCCGTCGCTAGCGATGAGGGCGGACAAGGTCCGCTAAGCGCCGGAGAGATATTTCTCTTCATCTTCGGCATTTTCGTCGTCTTTTCGATTCTTAGAGGGATTGGCCGCGGCGGCGGAGGGCGTTATCGCGGAGGCAGCGGTTGGTGGATTGGCCCCATGATCGGCGGTGCTATGGGACGCGGCGGATGGGGTGGTGGAGGCTTCGGAGGCGGATTCGGTGGCGGCGGTGGATTCGGCGGTTTTGGAGGAGGGGGATTTGGCGGAGGTGGTGCGAGTGGAGGCTGGTAGAGCGGGAAGGAAGCAGCGATGGAAGCGAAGCTAAGCGAACTCGTAAAGCGTCTGCGCGAGGC
>JASHRI010000553.1 GCA_030037435.1 Candidatus Acidiferrales bacterium
CGATTTACTTAGGCTTCGTATCCTACAGGGTGTGATCCTGGTTCGGGCCGTCCGTCCGAAAAAAGCAGCTAGCGTAGGAGGCAGGATTGACAATGCGAACGTATCTGAATCGAACCGCGATTATTCTGGCTGCTCTCGTTCTGACGTTCCTATGCGCGCAGCCGGCCGGCGCGCAAGCCGCGCAGCAGGGCCAGCAGCCGTCCTACACGATGCCGGAATACAACGGCTTCCAGGCGTGCCAGTCGGAAAAGGATCCGACGTCGAAAGTGAAATGCCTGGACGGTTTTGTATCGCAGTTCCCCAATTCGACTTTGATGCAGTACGTCGACGAAATCTACTATCAGACGTACTACCAGCTGAAAAACTACGCGAAGTCGATCGAGTACGCGGACAAGCTGATCGCATTGGGCGACAAGGCCGATCTGGCGCGGCGCGTTTCGGCGAGCCAGGCGCGTGTCCAGCTTTTCCCCTATGCTTTCGATCCAAAGGCAGCCGACGCTCAGGATCAATTGACGAAAGAACGCGACGCGGCGCTGCAAGGAGCGAAGTTGCTGCAGACCTACAAGAGCGCGCCTGAATCGAAGCTGACGGATCAACAGTACAAAGCCGGACTGTCGCTCTTTTACGCTTCCGCTGGCTGGGCGAATCTGCAACTGAAAGACAATGCCGGTGCCGTGGAGGCATTCAAGAATGCTTTGGCGAACAATCCGAACGACGGGGTAACGGAATACCGGCTTGGGCTAGCGTATCTGGCGCTCAATCCGCCGCAGTCACTTGACGGCTTCTGGGCTCTGGCGCGGGCCATCAGCCTGAAAGTGCCAGATTCGGACAAAGTGAAAGATTACCTGCGCAAGGCGGTGCTGGCGTACGAGCAGCCCGGGTGCGATAGCCAGGTGGATGCGCAACTGAACGAACTGCTGCAGCTCGCCGCGAATTCCCCCGAGCGGCCCTCGACGTACACCATCCCAAGCCAGGATGATCTAAACAAGATCCGCCAGGCGAGCAATATCATCACGGTGATCACCGATCTCAGCGCAGGCGGCGACAAGGCCAAGACCACTTGGCTGGCGATTTGCGGCGCCGAGTTCCCCGAGGTCGTTGGCAAAGTGATCGACATCCAGAAGTCGGACAGCTACGCCGACTTTATGGTTTACACCGGCGCAACGCCAGACGATATGCAAGCGGCCACGATGGCCAATATGGACGTAAAGGTGTGGACCGCGGCTCCTCCCGCCGGCGCCACTGGCGCAAACGCCCAGGTGACTCCGCAGCCGGACGTCCTTCGACTGCAGAAGGACGACGGGATTCGCTTCTCCGGCACGCTCGTCAGCTACGATCCATCGCCATTTCTATTGCATTGGGACCAGGTGAAAGTTGACCCAAGCATCCTGCCCGAAAAATCGGCGACGGGGAAGCATGCGCCTCGCAAGATACCACCGAAACAATAATGGCGGTTGTCGCGCGGCACTGATTAGCTAATTAAGACTAGGTGGCGAAATCTGCCCTTCGCTCTGAGCGAAACACTCCCTTTGACCGCTGCGGTGAGTGCGTGCTCGCGCATCGGCTCGCAAGAAAAATCACACAATTATTGACATCGCGATTGCCAGTTCGGTGAGACTACATGCAGACGTGCGGTCCGTCGCCACTTAGCGGCGGCGGCCGGTGTGGTCGAGATGATACTCGGCGATTTTACGGCTCAGCGTATTGCGATGAATCCCCAGGCACTCCGCGGCGCGACACTGATTACCATTGGACCTTTCCAACACGCGCTTAATGAATTTCTTTTCGAACTCAGTGATCGCCTCTTCCAGCAGAATGCCACGCTCAACCATCAGGGCGACGAGCGACTCCAATTGCTCTTTCACTATGCTTGCTCCGCAGTGACGGCGCCGAATACGCGCCCGCTTTGGGCTTAATCGAGTGCCTGGCCGGTAATGCGTTGATAGGAGTCTCGGTACTTGTCCCGCGTAGCCGCCACGACATCGGCTGGAAGCGCCGGTCCCGGAGGCCGCTTGTCCCAACCGATTCGCTCCAAATAATCGCGGACATACTGCTTGTCGAAAGAAGGTTGCGCCTGGCCGGGAGAATACAAGTCCGCGGGCCAGAAGCGTGAAGAATCCGGCGTGAGCGCCTCGTCAATCCAGATCAGATCACTGCCCAGGAGTCCGAATTCAAACTTGGTGTCCGCGATGATGATGCCGCGTGCGGCCGCGTGTTCGGAAGCCTGGCGGTAAAGCGCCAAGCTGGTATCGCGCAGGCGCTCTGCCAATGGGCGACCGATGCGCGAGACCGTTTCTTCAAAAGAAATGTTTTCGTCGTGTCCAGTTGTAGCCTTTGTGGACGGAGTGAAAATCGGCTCGGGCAGCCGATCGGATTCGCGCAATCCCTTGGGCAGCGGAATACCGCAAATCGCTCCCGTCCTCTGATAGTCCTTCCAGCCGGAGCCCGAGATGTATCCCCGCACCACGCACTCAATGGGAACCGGATCGGTGCGACGAACCAACATCGCGCGTCCCGCGAGCGCAGAGGCGTACGGCGCGAGTTGACCTCCAAAATTACTGGCCTGAATGACGTGATGTGGCACCACGCTTGCCAGTTTTTCAAACCAAAACAGCGAGAGTTGCGTGAGGACTCGTCCCTTATCGGGAATCGGAGTGGGCAGGACGACGTCGAAAGCCGACAGGCGATCTGTCGCCACGACCAGTAGGCGATCACCTAGCTCATAAATGTCCCGAACCTTGCCGCGTCCCCGGAGTTTGAGTCCCGGAAAGTCCGTTTGCGATATGACCGCATTCATTTGAGGAGAAGCCACTGGATTTGCATCCTTCACTGAAAGAGGCCGGTATTCTAGCGCAGGGGGGAAAGTTGTCAACCGCTAAACAGAACGATACGACTGAGCTTCACGCAGAGTAATTCACCTGGCGCTCCGAAAAAAAGCATCGAGCGATGCTCGAACTCGAAAAACGTGCTGCGAGGCAAGGCGAGAAGCGGCGGTATCAGGCAGCGTTGCTGGCAGCGGCTGCACTATTTGAAGCATCCGCGGCGGCATCGGCCTCTTCCCATTTGACGGAGACGAGTCTCGACACGCCGGGCTCTTGCATCGTCACGCCGTACAGCACCGATCCCATCTCCATGGTCTTGCGGTTGTGCGTGACGACGATGAATTGCGTCTGGCCGCACATATCGGCGAGCATTTTGTTGAATCGACCGACGTTCGCCTCGTCGAGCGGCGCATCCACTTCGTCCAGAATGCAGAATGGACTCGGCTGGTAGCGGAATACGGCGATTAGCAAAGCTAGGGCCGTCAGCGCCTTTTCGCCACCCGAAAGCAGCAAAATATTCAGCAGGCGCTTGCCTAGCGGTTGCGCCACGATGTCGATTCCCGCTTCTCCCGAGCTGTCGGGCTCGCCCAGTCGCATTTCGCCGTGGCCGCCGCCGAAGAGTGTTTGAAAGGCGATCGCGAAGTGTGCATTGATGAACTGAAAGGCCTCCTCGAATTTCTGCCGCGACACCTGGTCGAGTTCGTTGATCGTCAACTGGGTATTTTCAATCGACTGAACCAGATCGTCGCGCTCGCGCCGCAGGAAGCTATCGCGTTCTTCGCATTCGCGGAATTCCTCAAGCGCCACCATATTGACTGGGCCCATAGCTTCGGCGCGCGCCTTCATTTCGTTGTAGTTGGTCTCCGCCGTCACAAGATCCTCGCCCACCAGGAGTTGCGCTTCCTGGACCATCAATTCCTCTGGCTGCGCATTCAGTTCGGTGATGCACGATTGCCGCAAATAATCGCGGTCAGCATCGTTGCGCGCTTTTTCGATCTGGCGCTGGCTTCGTTCGGCGCGCAGTTCGTCGAGCGACTGGCGGCGCTCGCGCAGGGCGTCCTCGATCTGGACCGCGCGGTTGCGAGCTTCGTCCCATTCCTTTTCGAGCGCTCCCTTGTGCCCTTCCAGCCGGGTTTTCTCGCGGCTCAGATCCTCCGCTTGTATCGAAAGCGCCGCACAGGAGGATTCGATGCCTGCTCGCTCGGTGGAGAGCGCCGACTGCCGCTGCCGCAGGGATCTCACGTTCGCCTCGGCTTGCGAAATCTCGTCCACAAGGCCGCGCTCCACGCTCTCCGCAATTGTGAATCGCTCCGCCACCGCTGCCAGATCCGTGCGATGCGCCGTGACTCGTTCCTGAATTTGCTGAACTTCGCGCCGTAGCAACGCCAACTGTTCCGTGGCTGCTGCGGCTTGCGTTTCTGCGGTCGCTCGCGATTGAAGCGCCTCAGCATGCTCGCGGCGGGCTTGTTCAGCTCGACCGCGCGCCGCTTCCACCTCCGCGCGAAGGCGCAGAATCTCTTGGCGTTCCGCGGCGAACTGTCGCTCGACCCGCGAGAGTTCGCGGCCGGCTTCATCGCGCTGGTGAGCGGCAGCGACGAGCGACTTTTCCGCTTCGAAATGTTCTGCGGTAAGCCCCGACAGATCGGACTCGGCTGCCGAAAGTTCCTCGCTGAGTCGAACCAAGATGTTCTGCTGTTCCTGCGTGTTCGCCTCGAGCCGCGCGACCTCCATTTCGCGGTGCCGAAGTTCGCGCTTGAGGGCCAGGGGACCCGCTTCGTCCTTGCGTCCACCTGAAACCATCCGGCCGTGATAGCAAGTGCCGTCCGCCGTCAGAAAGTAGCTCTGTGAATCTTCGCGCGCCATGCGTTCGGCGATCTCCGCGCTCTCGACAATGTAGGCGGAGCGAAGCTTGGAGAGAAAGTGCTTGGCCGCAGGTCCAAGCGGATCGCGAAACTCTATCAGCTGGTCCAAACGCGCCACCGCGCCGGCAATCGGTCCGATGTTCGCTTCCGTCGTGGCGATATTAAGGGTCCGAAGCGAGTCCACAAAGAATGTCGCGCGGCCGCCCATCTTGTCGCGAAGCAGCGCGACGCCTGCACGCGCATGATCGAACGTTTCCACGACTACGTATTGCAATTCTTCTCGCAAAAACTGCTCGATGACGACCTCATACGATTCCTGAACTTCGGCATAGTCGGCGAGCAAGCCGACAGCACGAAAGCTGTCATGCGGCGAATCGGGATCGCTGGAATAAGCCCCATTCACCGAGAAAAGCTTCTGCACCGCATCGGCCGTGTATGCACGCTCGCGCAGAATCTGCGCGACGGAGGAATGCCGCGCGCGTTCAGCCGAAAGCGCTTGGAGCGCCTCATCAAGCCGCGAACTTGTTTGCTGATGCTCTTGGCGAAGACCGGTTAGCCGAATTTGCGCTTCGCTGGCTGCTGCACTGAGTCGCTGTGAATTTTCCTGCGCCTGCTGAAGCACGGATTCGCAGGATTCGACCCGCGATTGGAGGCCTGCGACTTCTTCTTCTATCGCGCACAGCGTGGCGCTGCGTTGCATTTCGCTGGCCGCGTGTCGCTCAGCAACCTCATCCGCCTGCTGCGATTCGGCTCGCTCTCGAACCGACTCCTCAGCCAGGCGGCTTGCCAATTGGCGTAAATCTTCAATGCGGGATTCCAGTGCGAATTGGCTCGCAACGCTCGCAGACAGTTGATCGGCCGATTCGCGCAGAGTGGCTTCCAGCGATGCCGTCTGGGCGCGCAGGGCTGCAACGGTTTCGCGTTGCACAGTCATTCGCGCGGATAGATCCGTTGCCTGACGCACAGCCTGCTCGATCTCGATGGCCAGCTGCGCGACGCGAGAAGCGAGTTGGGCCATTTGCTCCTGGTTGAATGTAATGCGGTTTTCCGCCCGGTCTAAATCGAGTGCCGTCTGACCGAGCAGATTGTGCGTCTGGCGCAACTCGCCCTCCAGGGCGTAGGTACGAGCGCCGAGGCGCTCCT
Source organism: Candidatus Acidiferrales bacterium (assembly GCA_030037435.1). GTDB lineage: Bacteria > Acidobacteriota > Terriglobia > Acidiferrales > UBA7541 > Palsa-295. Next base: position 5,828 of record JASHRI010000553.1, read on the forward strand.
GTTCGGCTTCCAGCGCGTGCACGGAGCGCGATTCGCGCTCATCCGCCGCGTCCATTTCGCGCAACAGGTTCTCCAGCCGCACCGTTTCGATGTCGAGATGCTCGGCTTTGCTCGCCAGCACAACGCGGAGCAAGCCGCGCATCTGCTCGCGCAGCTCCGCATATCGTCTCGCTTTGGAAGCTTGACGCTTTAGCGATGCGAGCTGTTTTTCCACTTCGACCAAAATGTCGTTGACGCGAGAAAGATTGATCTTCGAAGCTTCCAGCTTTGTTTCAGCGAGGCGACGCTTGGTCTTGTACATCGTGATCCCGGCCGCCTCTTCGATGATTGCGCGGCGGTCCATCGGCTTGGAATTTAGGATTTGGCCAATGCGGCCCTGCTCGATGATGGCGTAGCTATCGGGACCGAGCCCAATACCCATGAAAATCTCTTGGACGTCGCGCAGCCGGGCCACGCGCCCGTTGATCAAGTATTCGCTCTGGCCGGAGCGATACAGGCGCCGCCCGATCACAACCTCGCCCGGACGCAGCGTCATGGCGGGTTTTTTCTCGGCGCGCTTCTTCCAAGGCTTTCGGGTGCCTGGCACACCGTCGGAACTTTGCTCAGCGTCGCCGTGCATTTCGTCTGATCTTGTGGACTCAGTCGACTCCATCGACTCCGGCAATGGAATTTCCTGTCTTGGGTCCTCAACAGGGCGAACTGTCGCATCCAACGCCGTTTCCGACGAACCGTCGATCACTTTGGCCACGGCATCGGAAAGTTCGGCGTCGACAAGAGTCAGCGTTACTTCTGCGATTCCAAGTGGCGGGCGCTTCGCGGTGCCATTGAAGATGCAATCGGACATGCGTTCGGCGCGGAGCATCTTGTGGCTCTGCTCGCCAAGTACCCATGAGATCGCGTCGACCACATTGGACTTGCCGCAGCCATTGGGCCCGACGATGCAGGTGATGCCGCTACCGCTGAAAGTAATTGGCGTCTTTTCGCAGAACGACTTGAAGCCCAGTAACTCGACTTTACGGAGTTTTAGCACCGTTTCCTCGCACCATTCGATCTCCCTGCGCTAGCGGCAGGAGATGCTTCGGTCTGTTCTCTTGTAGGAGGACAATCGGGACAAAAACGTTCGGAGGGACGATGATATATGGCCCTGCCGCCTGGCGCTGTCGGATCGGCGGTTACGGAAGAACAAATTAGCATGGTGCAGGAAGTGTGTAAAGCGCGCTTTCCGACTCACATCGGAAATAGTTACGTGCAATTCATTGTGTAAGGACTCTGGAATTTGCGGAATGTGGAATCTCTCGGGCAGCAGGTTGACTTGCGGCAGAGCGAAGCCTAGCATGGCCCGCACGGGGGACTCGTTTGGACAGAGGGGCTGAGCGGGGAGTTCGCGCAATTCTGTCCAGCGGAGTCGTTCTGGCCGCCATTGTTGCGCTCTCCCTCCTTGGACATCTGCCGCCATCTGCAAAGCCTGTAATCGCTTCGCTGACACATTTTTCAGCCGACAGGGCGTTGGACACGCTGCACCGAATCCTGGGTCCGGACGCGCCGCACCCGGTCGGCAGCGGGCCAAACGACGCCGTACGCATCCAAATCGTCGACGAACTGGCCAGGTTTGGCTACCAACCGCAGGTGCAGACCGCATTTGCATGCAGCGAGCTGGGCACCTGCGCCACGGTCACAAATGTGTTGGCGCGCCTCGACGGTACCGAACAGGGCAGCGGCGCGGTCCTTCTGGCGGCGCATTACGACTCCGTGCCATCGAGCTCAGGCGATTCCGATGATGGCACGGGCGTGGCAGTCGTACTAGAGATTGCAAGGGTGCTGAAATTCTCGTCGCATCCGCGCCATTCGATCATCCTGCTGCTCGACGACGGCGAGGAAGCCGGCCTGCTGGGAGCCAGAGCCTTTGTCGACTCGCACCCTTGGGCCCGGGAGGTGCGCGCTGCCGTGAACGTTGATGCTCGCGGAACGTCCGGCCCAAGCCTGCTCTTCGAAACCGGCAGCGCCAATGGCTGGGCGGTACGTCTGTATGCCCAGAGCGTTGCGCGACCAGCCACCAGCTCGATTTTCTACGATGTTTACAAGCGGCTTCCGAATGACACTGATTTCACGATCTTCAAAAGCGCGGGCTACCAAGGCCTGAATTTCGCATTCATTGGAGACGAGCCGCACTATCACACGCGACTCGACAATTCCGCAAACGTCAGCTTGCCGAGCTTGCAGCATCAGGGCGAGAACGCACTGGCTACGGTCGTCGCGCTTGCGAATTCCGACTTGTCAAATTTGCAGCCGACGGAAAGCGTCTTCTTCGACTTGTTCGGGCGCAAGACTATTCACTGGCCGGCGCGGAAGACGCTTCTTTTTGCAGTCCTCGCGGCGATTTTTCTGCTTGGCCAATTAATCTGGCTAGTGCTTTCCAAGCGCCTCGCTTTGGCAGAGTTTCTCGCAGGCCTCTTGGCGTGGCTCGTCATTATGGTCGCCGTCGCCGTGCTCGCCTTCATTCTTCGGCATGTCATGGATATCGCCGGGGCGACCCCCGTTAATTGGATCGCACATCCCCTCGCCATCAAGATTGCTTTTGCCTTGATGGCAATTGCGATCGTGGTATTGCTCGGTGCGTGGTTTGTGCGGCGAGCCGAATTTTGGGGGCTCTGGGGCGGCATTTGGGCTTGGTGGTCGGTCCTATCGATCGTCGCTGCGGCCAAGGCGCCCGCATTGAGTTACATCGTAGTGGTGCCGACATGTGTGGCAGCCCTTTTCGGACTACCGGCAACGGTGCCGCGCCGCAGCCTCAGCGTGCTGTGTGTCATGGCTGTCATCCTACCGCTCGCCGTCGCCGCCATCGTTGGCGCCCCACCCCTTTTGTTGTTGTACGACGCGCTTGGCAACCGGTCTCTGATACTCGTCTCATTATCCGTCGGACTCATCTTCAGTCCATTTGCTCCGCTGTGCTCAGACTTGCGCAGCGCGCGCGGTATTCATAATTTGATGGTGCGCTGGATCCCAATTCTTGCCACCGCGCTGGCCGCATTTGCTGCGATCGTCGTTCCCGCGTATTCGGCGAAGTCGCCCGAGCGTGTCAACATTCAATACGCGCAGGATGCGGATTCGGGACAAGCACGGTGGATTGTTCAGCCGGACTCCGGACGCATGCCGGACCCCCTGAATCTTGCCACTACCTTTCATCGCGCGGACGACGGCGCGTTCCCCTGGGATTCTCACACCAGTTTCGTTTCCAGCGCACCGCATCTAGACTTAGCCGCCCCCACCTTTACGATCCTGGATTCTTCCCAGGCCGATGGAAGGCGAAACTACACGGCGCTGCTGCGTTCAGAGCGCGGTGCGCCTTTCGCCGCTGCTCTATTCCCTCCCAACACGGATGTCGAATCGGTCCGTGTGCAGGGTCGACCGGTCGAACTGCAAGGCTCGGTCGCGCGGCGGTACTTTAACGGGTGGGCGATCTATTCGTGCGCGGACATGCCTCCAATGGGCGTCCAAATCAGCTTCTCGTTGCCGTTAGGAAGACCTGTGGAGATTCGATCTGTAGACCGCAGCTATGGCCTGCCTGCCGAGGGGCAGTTCTTGCTAAATTCGCGTCCCCTGACGGCGACTCCCTCTCAGGACGGGGACGTGACAATTGTCAGCCGTCGCGTGCAGCTTTTCCCATAAGCGGTTTGCCGCCGGCCAGACCCTCGGATACAATGTTCGTTTTGCACTCGCCATAAAATGAACGAGATACACCTCCACAATACCCTGACGAACCGCCTGGAGCCTCTCAGCCCACTGCATCCCGGCGAAGTCCGCATCTACACTTGCGGCCCAACGGTCTATGCGTTCGCGCACATCGGGAATTTCCGGACGTTTGTCTTCCAGGATATCCTGCGGCGGTTTCTGCGATATCGCGGTTACCGCGTCCTGCAAGTAATGAACGTGACTGACGTGGACGACCGCATCATTCAAAACGCCGCGGCGGCCGGAATCGGCATTCGCGACTACACCGAAAAATACATTCAGGCGTTTCTGGAAGACACGGACGCGCTGCACATCGAACTACCCGAGGAACTGGTTCGCGCAACCGACCACATCGAAGATATGGTTACGCTGATCGAGCGGCTCCAGAAGAAATCGCTAACCTATACCAGCGATGGCTCGATCTATTTTCGAATTTCGCAGTTTCCGGCGTACGGAAAACTTTCCAAGATCGACGTGGCCGGCATGCAGGCCGGCGCGCGCGTGGATGTGGATCAATACGAAAAGGACGATGCGCGCGATTTCGCACTCTGGAAAGCACCTAAGCCGGGGGAACATTTCTGGGACACGCGGATCGGGCCAGGCCGCCCCGGCTGGCACATTGAATGCTCCGCGATGGCCATGAAGTACCTTGGCGACACGTTGGATATTCATACCGGCGGCGTCGATCTGGCTTTTCCGCACCACGAGAATGAAATCGCGCAAAGCGAAGCGGCTACGGGTCATCCGTTTGTCCGCCTCTGGCTGCATGCCGAACATTTGATTCTGGAAGGCCAGAAGATGTCGAAATCGCTCGGCAACTTCTACACTTTGCGCGACCTGTTCGCCAAAGGACACAAGCCTTCCACGATTCGCTATCTGCTGCTTTCAGTTCCTTACCGCCGCCAGCTGAATTTCACCGAAGACGGTCTTACCCAAGCCCGAAATTCCGTGGAGCGCCTCCGCAACTTCACTGCGCGGCTGAAGAGCGCGCAGTTTGCGGAAGGATCGAATCCTGAAATTCAGGCGCGGATCGAGAAGGCGGAAGCCGATTTCGACGCAGGCCTGGCGGACGATATCAACACAGCCATCGCGCTCGCGGCAATTTTCGATCTCGTCCGCGACGTCAACACCGCCATGGACCGCGGGACGTTCCGCCAACAGGATGCGCCGCGCGCGGTTGCGGCGATGGAAAAATTCGATGGCATCCTGGCCCTTCTCGCGGACGACGACGAGGAAAAGCTTCGCAAGCTCGGCTTCGGAACTTCGAAACCGGGTCTCTCCGTTTCCCAAATCGAAACGATGATTGAAGAGCGGCAGGCGGCTAAGAAGCGGAGAGATTTCAAGCGGTCCGACGAGATTCGCCAGCAACTCGCGGATTCTGGTATTCTACTGGAAGATACAAAAGATGGCGCTATCCGCTGGAAGCGCAAATGAACATCACCGCGATCAACATACCTTCGCTCTGCAGTCAACCCTCCCATGAACGTCCGAATCTTTTCGGCGTGGATTAGTCCGCCTCCCCATTGATCTGCCCGGCGCGCCGGATGGAAAGGTTCCGCGTGCCCGGAGAAAACTCAATCCGGGGAGGAAGATATGGAAATCGCCGAAAGAAAGTTACCGAGCCTTGCGACCGCATTACCTGGTCCGAAAGCGAGGGAAATCGTCGAACGGGATAGAAAATCCGTCTCGCCATCCTATACGCGTGACTATCCTTTGGTTGCGAAGACGGGCCGCGGTGCGATTGTCGAAGACGTGGATGGAAATACGTTTCTGGATTTCGCCGCCGGAATTGCGGTGGTTGCCACGGGACACTGCCATCCGCGCGTGGTCGCAGCGATTCAAAAGCAGGCGTCGGAACTGATCCACATGTCCAGCACCGACTTCTACTATCCGGGAATGGTCGAGCTAGCCGAACGGCTGGCGGCAATCGCTGCCGGCAAGGGAGCGAAGCGCGTCTATTACGGCAATTCGGGCACTGAAGCCACCGAAGCGGCCATGAAACTCGCGCGGTATCACACCAGGCGCGACAAGTTCATAGCATTTCATGGATGCTTTCACGGCCGTACGATGGGCGCTCTTTCTCTCACTGCCAGCAAGGCTGTCCAGAGAAAGCGCTTTGGGCCGCTCCTGGCCGGCGTTTTCCACGCGCCTTATCCGGACACCTATCGCGGCGCGTACGGCGTTCGTCCCGAGCACGCTGCAGCAGATGCTCTCGCCTTCATCGAGAGCGAACTGTTCAAGCGCATCGTCGACCCGGAAGACGTGGCGGCAATTTTCATCGAGCCGATTCAGGGAGAGGGTGGATACGTGGTCGCGCCGCCGGAATTCCTGCAGGCGCTCGAGCGGCTTTGCCGAAAATACGGGATCCTTTTGGTCGTAGACGAGGTGCAATCCGGAATGGGACGCACAGGAAAATGGTGGGCGTCAGAACACGCGGGTATTGAGCCGGACATGATTTGTACAGCCAAGGGAATCGCCTCGGGATTGCCGCTGGGTGCGGTGATCGCTAAAGCGGAGGTGATGGATTGGCAGCCAGGTTCGCACGCGTCCACATTCGGAGCAAATCCTGTGGCGGTCGCCGCCTCGCTTGCCACGCTGGATCTTCTCGAGCACAGCCTCATCGAAAATGCGGCTCGCATGGGCGAGTTCCTCTTCGCGAGGATGTCCGGCTGGCCGGAGCGGCACAAAATCGTCGGCGACGTTCGCGGCAAAGGGCTGATGATCGGCGTCGAATTCGTTCGCGATCAAAAGACCAAGCAGCGTGCTCCTGAACTTCGCAATCGCGTCATTGACGCGGCATTTCGTCGCGGCCTGCTGGTACTGGGCGCTGGCGAGAATTCGATGCGGCTTGCTCCACCCCTAGTCATTGACGAGGAACAAGCCGATTTCGCCGTGCGCACTCTGGACGCCTGCATCGGCGAAATCGAAAAATCGTTGTAAGATCACCCTCGCACAACGCACACCTCACATGCTCGCACGCTTGATGTTCGCAGCCGTGGACTTAGCGGCTCGCAAAGGCCTCACCACGCCGGAGTCCGAGGACTTGCCGGCCGCGGCCGCGCGGCAACGCGCGCGGCGCACTGGAGTTCGCGGCGAAACGTACGCCTACTGGTATCTTCGTCGGCACGGCTACGTGATGGTGGCGCGCAACTACACCTCGCCGGGAATGAAAGGCGAGATCGACATCATCGGCTACGATGGGCGGGTGCTGGCTTTCGTCGAAGTGAAGACGCGAGCGGTCGTTCAGCCGGGACAGCTTAAACCCGAGGAAGCCGTGAACAGCGAGAAGCGCGGCCATCTAGTCCGGATGGCGCGGCAGTTCATTCGCACGCGGCGAGCGGAATCCGAGGCTTGCCGGTTTGACGTGCTCGCAATCGAGGCGGTCCCAGGTGCGCGCCCGGCAGTTCGCCTGTATAAGGGAGCTTTTACTCCAAGTTCGCAATAAAGAGCTCTCGGCGAACCGTTCATATGCCTTTCGCATAGTAGAATCAGTGCGTGTGGCGCTCCTGGGGAGTCGCTGCATTCGGGAGGTTTGATTGCCAGAACTTCGCAAGGATCCGATCACGGGCCGCTGGGTGATTATTTCCACCGACCGCGCCAAGCGCCCGTCGGACTTCGTCCGCGAAAGCGTGCAGATCAAGGGAACGGCCATGTGTCCCTTCTGCCCCGGAAACGAAGGCAAAACGCCGCCCGAAATTCTGGCCTATGGACGCAACGGCAGCGGCAAGAATACGCCTGGTTGGTCGGTGCGCGTCGTGCCCAACAAGTTTCCAGCCCTCGGCATCGAAGGCGGCCTGGACCGCGAAGGCGAAGGCCTGTTCGACCGCATGAACGGAGTTGGCGCGCACGAGGTAATCATTGAAACGCCGGAACATCGGCTGACGCTCGCAACGATGCCGGAAAAAGCGGTCGAGGAATGTTTGTGGGCTTTTCGCGATCGCATGCTCGACCTCAAAAACGACCGCCGCTTTCGCTACATCTTGCTATTCAAGAACCACGGCGAACCTGCCGGAGCGTCGCTCGAACACACCCACTCGCAGCTGATTGCGCTCCCGATCGTCCCGAAGCGCGTTCGCGAGGAAGTGGACAACTCGAAGCGCTACTACGACGAAAAAGAGCGCTGCATCTTCTGCGACATGATCCGCCAGGAAATCGAGACGGGCTCGCGCGTCATCCTTAACGACGATCATTTCATCGCGCTCGCGCCATATGCGCCGCGCTTTCCGTTTGAAGCCTGGATTCTGCCTCGCCAGCACAGCTCGGCCTTTGAAAATATGCCGACTCCCTATTACGCAAATCTTGCCAAGGTGATGCGAGAATTTCTGGCGCGCCTGGATGCGGTGCTTGCGTTTCCGTCGTTCAACTACGTGGTGCACACATCTCCCATCGGCGAGGAAATCAACGACCACTACCATTGGCATATCGAAGTGATGCCAAAACTCACCAAAGTGGCGGGATTCGAATGGGGCACCGGCTTCTACATCAATCCTACGCCCCCAGAGGAATCGGCGCGGTTTCTGCGCGAAGCTAGGTAAAAAATTTCAGGATTGATCCATCCGCTTGCGCGCGGAAATAAAAAGCGACGCCGCGAGCGCAGTGAACAGCACCACGCCAAACCATTGCGCCTGATGCAGATTTGGCATGTGCCTTTCCACCCATCCCGTGAAGAGATCTTCGCGCCACGGAATGCCAAGCACGCGCACTAGCCAGTGCGGCACGTGTCGGCTTAGCTCGGGATCTTGCAGTAAGTTGAT
>JASHRI010000554.1 GCA_030037435.1 Candidatus Acidiferrales bacterium
AACACTTGACTTGCCAGGCGTTCCTTCCTCTCCAGCAATGCAGCCATTGACATGTTCACCGAAGCTTCCACGGTCCGGGCCTGCGAAACTAGATAGTTCATGAGCGCCGTTTGAAATATGCCGTGACTGCCTATTTGAGTTCCGTTCATTGTGTCTCCCTGTGCCGAGTTTGCCTTCCACCCCGCATGCACAATCGCTCAGGGTCTTTGAAAGCGGATGAACAGAGGGTAAACCTTCAGAAACACGGCGACGAAGTTGGGCTCTCGGGTCAGCCCGGAGGATTTATGCGGCCAAGGGAATCGAAAAAAAGAATTTCGAGCCGGCTCCGACCTCGCTCTCGACCCACAGACGCCCACCATGTGCTTCCACGATGTGGCGTGCAATCGAGAGACCGAGTCCAGTGCCGCCCGCTTCGCGCGAGCGAGCTACGTCAACGCGATAGAACCGCTCGAAAATCCGCTCTTGGTCCGCTAACGGAATGCCAATACCGGTGTCAGCAACGGTGATGATGGCTTCGCGCGTGTCCACGGCGGCGCTCACGCGGATGTGTCCACCGGCCGATGTATATTGCACGGCGTTGTCGAGAAGATTTTGCAGCACGTCGCGCAGCAGAGCGGGATCGCCACGAACGTCTGGCAGCGCGGGCGGAACATCGATTTCGAGGGCGATATGTTTGCGACTGGCTTTCAGCAGCGTGGTTTCGGAGCAACGCTCAATCAACTCTGGAATGCCCACGGGATAGAATTCCAGGTCGAGCTTGCCGGCTTCGATGCGCGCAAGTTTCAGCAGGTCATCCGTCAGCCGAGCGAGTCGTGTGGCGTGATCGCGGATGATTTCGATGAACCGCCTGTTGTTTTTGGGATCGCTGATCGCGCCACTGAGCAGCGTTTCGGCAAAGCCCTGGATTGCAGTCAGCGGCGTCTTGAATTCGTGAGACACGTTCGCGACGAAATCCTGCCGAACACGCTCCAACCGCCGCAGTTCGGTCACGTCGTGGAGCACGACAACCGCCCCGGAAGGTTTCTCCGCCGCCGCATCGACAACCGCCGACGAGCCGCTCGAGGCAGCGGTCTCGAGCGCCTGCACTGGCGTCGCCGTCACTGAAAACGTTCGTGGCTGGACAATTCCGATCGTTACGTCCGTTCCCAGCCCCTCTTCGCCGCGCAGCGCTCGGCGAATCAAGCTAAGTAGATCGGAGTTGCGCACCACTTCGATCACCGGACGGCCTTCAATCGCAGTGGAATCGAGGCCGAGGATTTCTGAGAAGGCGCGGTTTGAGAACACCAGCCGCTCCCGAGCGTCGATTACCCCGACTCCCTCCACCATGCTGCGCAAGATTGCGCTCGAACGATTCCGTTCGCCGCTGAGCGATTGAATCGTCTGGTCCAGCCGCGCAGCGGTTTCATTCATGGCTTCGGCGAGATCGGCTAGCTCATCATGCGGACGTTCAGAGGGCAGAGGATGAAAATCTCCTTGGGCGACGCGGTGCGAAAAATCTTTTAGCCGCCCGACCCGCACCGAAAATATCCGCGAAAAGGCGAAGGAGAACACGGTGCCCAGCAGCAGAATCACAAGAGAGGCCACTAACAGGCGCTGGCGAAGCTCGGCCAGGGCAAAATTGATTTGCGCGAGCGGCAGCGCCAGGCGCAGCACCACGGGTGGGCCGGTCGGCGGCTGATAGCGAACGGCGCGATAGACAAGATCGCGCCCAAGCGTCGCGCTATGGCGCACCGATTCTCCCGAACCGCTGGCAAACGCTTCGCGAATCTCGGGCCGATTGGAGTGATTCTCCATCGTTTCGGGATCGTGCATCGAATCGTCGAGCACCAGGCCGGTCCGGTCAATCACGGTTACGCGCGCGCCACTCTCCGCCATCCATTTCGTCCAGGCGTGCAGATCGACGGTATCGTCAATGCGTGGCGGGCGGTTTTGTGCGACGTTCGTAAGGGCGGTGAGTTTGTCGTTTGCCGAGCGAATGTAATCGCGCCGCAGCACGCGCGCTGAGTACAAATCGACGGCCAGCAATCCGCCGATCAGCAGGGCGAGATACGTCAGTCCCAGTTTCCAGAAAAGCTTAGCTCGCACGTGTTTCGAAAAGGTAGCCGGCGCCGCGCACGGTCTTCATGTACGCCGGATGCTGCGGATCGGATTCGATCTTTTCGCGCAATCGCCGCACGTAGACGTCCACACTTCGGGGAGTCACGAAACGATCTGTGCCCCAAACTCCATCAAGCAATTGATCTCGCGTGAACACGCGATTCGGCCGCGCCGCAAGAAAATACAGCAGCCGGAATTCCAGCGTGCTCATCGCCACGGACCTCCCCTCACGCGTCACGCGATAGGAGGCGGGGTCGATCCGCAGCGGCCCGATCTCGAGTGGCTTCTCCGATGGAGTTCCCGGTTCCGCGCGACGTAGCAGCGCCTTCACACGAGCCACCAACTCGCGTGGGCTGAACGGCTTCGTCACGTAGTCGTCCGCTCCCAGCTCGAGTCCCACCACCCGATCGGCTTCCTCGCCTTTCGCCGTCAGGATCAAAATCGGCAGGCGATTCAGGCTCACGTCTTTGCGAATTTCCTTGCAGATCTCCAGGCCGGAAAGCTTCGGCAGCATCAGATCGAGAATCAGCAGATCGGGGCGTGCCTTGCGGACCTGCGCATTTCCGGTGGCGCCGTCCGTACAGGCCACCACCTGGAAGCCTTCCTTTTCCAGGTTATACCTCACCAATTCGACGATATCCTTGTCGTCTTCGATTACCAGTATTCGTTTCATATTTTAATGGCGGATCAATTACAACATACGGGAAATGCCGCCGCCAGCGCAAGCGGCAGATGCGCCCGAAACGTTGTTTTAACCTTTCATTCACATCGTTTCACAACGGGCCTGCTGCTAGCCGTCTAACACATGGCGTCACCAAGAACCGCAGAGTGCCGTTGTGAATCAGTCGGCAAGCCACTGCACTCACACGAATTAATTTTCCCGGTGTCTTCCGCTTCGGGACTCTTCCGCTCGCCTGATTCCTCACAATTCATCAACGTTTGGCGTCGCAGATGCCGATATGTCTCGGAGGGGGAATCAATGGCAGTGTGTGCAACAGAACCGATGGCAATCATAAAAATTTCCCAATTTTCTCCGGTCTCTAAGGTTGAATCGCAGCTCCCACTCGACTCTGCCCCTTTCGCCCGCGGATTTCGCCGTGTTTTCCCAATGCAGAGGGCGTATCAATGACGAAAGAGCTCGAGCCCGGAAGCCGAATTCTGATCGCTGAAGACGATCTCGTTTCCCGCCGCATGCTCCAGGTGTTTCTGGCCAAGTGGGGATATGAAGTAGTGGTCGCCCGGGATGGGCGCGAGGCTTTACAAACTCTCGAAGCCGAAGGCGCGCCTTCTCTTGCCATTCTCGACTGGATGATGCCGGGTCTCGAGGGTCCCGAGGTCTGCCAGCGAGTGCGCCATCACCCAGGGCGCCGCTATACCTATATTCTCTTGCTCACCGCCCGCACACAAAAGGGCGACCTGCTCCGTGGCCTCGAGTCCGGAGCGGACGATTACCTCACCAAACCCTTCGACGCCCAGGAACTCCGCGCGCGTCTTCTCGTAGGCCGCCGAATCCTTGAGTTGCAGGAAAGCTTGATCACTGTTCGCGAGGAGCTTCTATTCCAGGCCACGCATGATGGACTGACCGGCATCGCCAATCGCGCCGTGGCCCTCGAGGCCATCGCCCGCGAGCGTGCCCTGCAGGCGCGAAAGGGTGGGACATTCGGCGTCGTTCTACTCGACCTGGATCACTTCAAGAACATCAACGACTCGTACGGCCATCTGTGCGGCGATGCAGTCCTCAAGGAAGCCGCGCGCCGCATCGCCGGATGCGTTCGCCCATACGATACGGTCGGGCGCTACGGCGGCGAGGAATTTCTCGTAGTCGTGCCGTTTGCAGACGGTGCGGGCACGCTCGCCATGGCCGAAAGAATTCGCCACACCATCGGTTCCGAGCCCTTCCAGTCAGACGCCGGACCAATCCGCGTAACGATCAGCTGCGGTGTAGCCACCAGCGAGAAGGCCCTCGATCAAAATGCCCTTCTGCACCTTGCCGACGTCGCCCTTTATCGTGCAAAAGAGCGCGGACGCAATCGCTGTGAGGCCGCCATATCAACCGACGAGCCTTCCCCCGCGCCACCTGTCGACTCATCCCTGAAGCCTGTATCGCAATAGCTTCGTGAAATCCAACGGCGCCCCTGTGCTCGTGGCTGATGGGAGCACCAGCATGGGCCTTGGGAACCATACGGTAGCGTACGGTATTAGCCGTTGCTTTTCGCCACTATTTCGCTGTAAATCCATTCGCATCACTGGCGATATGGTGTACATTGTGGGCGTATGTTCGATCCTATGATCGCGTTTTTATCGCAGGAGAGGGTTACGAAATGAGTTCTACGAAGTCAGGGCCGGCCCCCAGCGTTGCCGACAGTTCCGCCGCAGGGCGCGATACTCTCACCATCATTGACAATCGTACTGGCAGGCAGTACGAGGTTCCGATCAAGCACGACACGATCCGCGCCATGGACTTGCGTCAAATCAAGGTCGACGCGTCCGAATTCGGGATGATGAGCTACGATCCAGCCCTGTCCAACACGGCGAGCTGCTCCAGCAAGATCACCTTCATCGACGGCGATAAAGGCATCCTGCGTTATCGCGGATATTCGATCGAGGAACTCGCGGAAAAAAGTACCTATCCCGAGACGGCCTATCTGATTCTCTATGGCGAGCTGCCCACCGCCGCGCAATTGAAAGAGTGGAACTACCACATCACGCACCACACATTTATTCACGAGAGCATCAAGAAATTTCTCGACGGATTTCACTATGACGCCCACCCGATGGGCATGTTGATTTCAACCGTCGCCGCGCTCTCCACTTTCTACCCTGACGCCAAAGACATCTTCGATCGCGAGTCGCGCCGCAAGCAGACCTATCGTCTGATCGGCAAGATGCCCACGCTCGCGGCTTTTGCCTATCGCCACAGCCTGGGAATGCCTTTTGTTTATCCAGATAATGATCTTAGCTACTCCGGCAATTTTCTGAATATGCTTTTCCGCACCACGGAGCTGCAATACCACCCGAATCCCACGCTGGAACGCGCTCTCGATATTCTTTTCATTCTTCATGCCGACCACGAACAGAACTGCTCCTCCACGGCCATGCGCGGCGTTGGCAGCTCCCACGTGGATCCCTATTCCGCCATCGCTGCCGCCACCGCGGCGCTCTATGGCCCGCTCCATGGCGGCGCGAACGAGCAAGTGCTCCGCATGTTGGTTGAGATTGGCTCGGTGAACAATGTCGCCGCCTACGTGAAGCGCGTGAAGGCTGGCGAAAAGTTGCTGATGGGTTTCGGCCACCGTGTCTACAAGAACTACGATCCGCGGGCGCGCATTGTGAAGCGCATCGCCTACGAAGTTTTCGACGTAATGGGGCGCAACCCGCTGATCGATATCGCTCTTGAGTGCGAGCGCATCGCTCTCGAAGACGATTACTTCGTCACGCGGCGCCTCTATCCCAACGTCGACTTCTACACCGGCCTGATCTACCAGGCCATGGGCTTCCCGGTGACAATGTTCCCGGTGCTCTTCGCCATCCCGCGCACGTCCGGCTGGATCGCGCAATGGGAAGAGATGCTGCTCGACCCCGAGCAGAAAATCTCCAGGCCGCGCCAGGTGTATCTCGGTTACGACCTCCGCAGCTATATTCCTCTCGATCGTCGCGGATAGTTTCCGGTTAATTCGCTGGCCGCCCAATTTCGCCCAAGTGACGCTGCGGAAACCTGGGGCGCATACCTTCTTGACTGCGCCTGTCCTTCGCCCTGAAACTGGACTCCCCTTCTACGGGATCTGCCTTCGCCGATCCCTTCAGCGTCTGTGGCACAGCATTAAGTTTTTGCAAACCGAGAAGTCCTCCCCTTCTTGCTAAGCGTGCGGTCTGTGTGCGCATGCCGCAAACCTTGTTTCATTGCGTAAGAGAATTCGTGCCGAACTGGATGCGTTCAGAGCTAGCAGAATCGATTGCGGAAGAACGTGAGGTTTTCGCATGGCATACAAAGGCAGCATAGCTGTCGCTTACGGCCTGGCGCTGGCGATCCTGCTCGCGGTTGGCGTGGTCTCGTATCGGGACGTGCGCCTCGAACAGCAATCGCAGCAGTGGGTGGTCCACACCTACGACGTGCTCCGCGGAATCGACAATCTCGACGAGCAATTGATTGCCGCGGAAGACGACCGCCGTGGCTTTGTACTTAGCGGCGATCCGGAATATTCTAAGTCCTTCGCGGCTGCTTGCGCCGAGGCTCGGCTCCAGGCCTCGAATCTTCGCGGTTTGACGGCCGATAACCCTCGCGAACAGGAGCGCCTCGATCGCCTTCATCCCGCGCTCGACGGTTACCTCGCACTCCTCACCGAACGCCTGACGAAAAGTGCCAGTCCAAACCTGCGGCTCAGTCACGCGAACCCCGCAGGAGACAGTCTCGTCGTACCCACTGAGATCCAAGAGATTATCGCGGGGATGCAAAACGAGGAAAAAGGCCTTCTCGCCGAGCGGACCGAACGGGCTAAGAACAGCTCGCGTCTCGCACGATGGTTCACGGCGTTCGGGTTCGCGCTGAGCGCTTCTCTGATTCTTGCCGCGCTTTTCCTCATTCGACGCGAAATGGCGCATCGCGAGATCGCCCAGCACGCCTTGGAGGACGCGCACGCCCAACTGGAGCGTCGCGTCGAGGAGCGCACACACGATCTCGCCGCGGCGAACCAGGAATTGCGCCGTAGTCAGGACGAGATACAAGCTCTCAATACGTCGCTCGAACAGCGAGTGAACGACCGCACCGCCGAGTTGCTGCGGGCAAACAAGGAACTCGAAACGTTCAGTTACTCCGTCGCCCACGACCTGCGCGCGCCTCTGCGCCACATCGACGGCTTCGCCCGAATCTTGCAAGACGAGCATGCCGCGGAACTGTCCGAGGAGGGCCGAGGATATGTCGCACGTATTCTCCAGGCCGTCACTCGCATGGGGCGATTAGTTGACGACATGCTGAATCTTGCGCGCATCGGGCGCCAGGAACTGGTGCGCGAAAGGGCAAATCTCGACTCGCTCGTTCGCCAATCGCTTGCCGACCTGCCTCACGAAACGGAGGGGCGCAGAATCGAATGGCGCGTCGAGCCTTTGCCGGAGGTCGAATGCGATCCCGGCTTGCTGAAGTTAGTTCTCTCTAATCTTCTTGCCAACGCCGCGAAATTCACTCGCTCCCGCCCACTGGCAGTGATTGAAATCGGCACACTTCAGGAGAATGGATCGGCCACGTTCTTCGTTCGCGACAATGGTGTGGGCTTCGATCCGAAATATGCCGATAAGCTCTTCGGAGTTTTCCAGCGCCTCCACCGCCAGGAAGACTTCGAAGGAACGGGCGTAGGTCTTGCCACGGTCCAGCGCATCATCCACCGCCACGGCGGGAAGATTTGGGCCGAGGCCCAACTGGATCGAGGTGCCACGTTCTTTTTTACGCTGGAGTCCAAACAAAAGGAACTCGCGCCGCAAAGCGCGCAGGAGGTGACTTGTGGCTGAACCTGAGACAGTCGAGATATTGCTCGTCGAAGATAATCCCGCAGACGCGGAGCTTACTTTGCACGCTCTCCGCAAAAGCAAGCTCGCCAATAACATTCAATTGGTCCGCGATGGCGCCGAAGCCCTCGACTTCTTTTTTTGCCGCGGCGCCTTTTCAAACCGCAGTTTTGACGACGCGCCGCGACTCGTTCTACTCGATCTCAAACTGCCCAAAGTTGACGGGCTGCAAGTCCTCCAACAGGTGAAAGAGGACGATCGCACCTGCGCCATTCCGATCATCGTGCTCACTTCGTCCAAGGAAGAAGTGGATCTCGTAAGGAGCTACAAATTGGGCGTGAACAGCTACATCCAGAAGCCGGTCAGTTTTAGCGAATTTCAGGACGTTGTGCGGCAGCTCGGCATGTACTGGCTCCTGGTCAACAACGCGCCGCCCGTGTCAGCATTTTCCGTCCGCTAGGAGTCCCGGCCTGATGTCTGAAAAGGATCCCTTGCTAAATCCCGCCGCCGCTGCCCCAGTGCGGCTGCTAATCGCCGAAGACGATTCAAACGACCTGGAGCTGTGCCTCCGCCACCTGAGGAGGTCGGGGCTGCACTTTCAGGCCACATCCGTTTCTAGTCGCGAGGAGTTCGCGCAAAAACTGCGCGACGCGCCGGTCGACGTCGTGCTGTCGGATTACAGCATGAAGGGCTGGACGGGCATGGACGCTCTCGCCATGATCCGTGAGTCGTGTCCCGGCGTTCCGCTGATCCTGATGAGCGGCACGCTTGGCGATGAACGAGCCGTTGAATGCATAAAGCTGGGCGTCACCGACTACGTTCTCAAGGATCAGCTTGCCCGTCTGCCTGCGGCAATTGTCCGCACTCGCGAAGAAACCGAGTTGCGCGCCGTCGAGATGCAGGCGTTCGCGGCGCTTCGGGAAAGCGAGGCGCGCTACCGCTCGCTAGTCAACAATGCTACGTACGGAATTTGCTGGCTCGCCTCCGGTGGAGAGCTTCTCTACGCCAATCCCGCTCTCGTGCACATGCTCGGCTACGATTCGGCCGAGGAATTGATGGAAGTCAGCAACTCCACGGCGTTCTATTGCGATCCGGAAGCGCGCGAACAGGTTTCCGTAGGGTATCGAAAGAATGGACGAATCGACGTCACCGTGGAATGGCGATGCAAGGGCGGCAAAATCATTTCCGTGCGTCTCAATGGCCGCCGCTTCAGCGGCTCCGAGCGCGGCGATGAGTGCATCGAAATGCTCGTCGAAGACGTCACGGATCGTAAGGAGCTCGAGCGGCGGCTCGTGCAGGCACAGAAATTCGAGGCCATCGGACAGCTTGCGGGAGGAATCGCGCACGACTTCAACAACATGATCGGCGCGATCATGGGCTGGGCCGACCTTGGCCTCGACGAAGCCGCACCCGACTCGCGCATCCGTCGCCACTTCGAAAAAGTTCGCCAGCAGGCAACGCGCGCCGCCTCGCTCACCCGCCAGTTGCTGGCCTTTGCCCGCCGCCAGATTCTCGAGCCGCGTAGCATGGATTTGAATCAGACCGTCGTCGAGGCGCTCAGCCTGCTCGAAAAAGTCATCGGCAGCAACATCCAGATCAAGGCCTCGACCGCGCCCGACCTTGCCGTCGTGCATGCAGATCCCACGCAGGTCGAACAAGTACTGATGAATCTCTGCATCAACGCGCGCGACGCCATGCCCAGCGGCGGATCCCTGATCGTCGAGACCGCCAACGTCACCCTCGATGAGGAATTCTGTGCCCTGCAGCCTTTGGCGCGTCCCGGACACTACGCCATGCTTTCCGTCACCGACACCGGAACCGGAATGGACGAGGCCACCCTCGACCGCATCTTCGAGCCCTTTTTCACCACCAAGGAGCTCGGCAAAGGCACCGGCCTCGGCTTGGCGACGGTCTACGGCATCGTTCGCCAGCACGGCGGCTTCGTTCACGTCTATAGCGAGCCGGGCATCGGCAGCACGTTTCGAGCGTATTTTCCGACCAGCAAGGAAACCGTCGCCGCCAGAGAACCAGTCGAGGATTCATCGCCGGTGGTGGGAGGGTCGGAAACGATTCTGGTGGCCGAAGATCACGATGGCCTGCGCCAGATCGCGCTCGAAACCCTCACCCGCCTTGGCTATCGCGTCCTCCTGGCCACAGATGGTGAACAGGCCGTGCAGGAATTTGCCGCCCATCGTAGCGAAATTGCGCTTCTATTGCTTGACGTTGTCCTCCCACACCTCAGTGGCCCCGAAGTCTATGCCCGTCTGCATGCAGAGAATCCGGGGCTGCCGGTCATCTTCACTACCGGGTATAGTCCTGACATTGGCCTGCTCGAGCAGGCTCAGCGCGACGGCCTCCCAGTCCTACAAAAGCCCTATGCGCCGCGTAACCTGGCGCTTCGGGTACGCGAAGCCCTCGACAGGGCCACGCGCCTGGCTTCACACGATTCCGATTGACACTCATTCCGAACAAGTGGTAAGCATGAATGATACGTGGCACCGGCCAAACGCCGGTTTGCCGAGATACCCAGGCGCGGGAACACCAAAATTCCTGCTGGGTGTCTGGCAACAAACCCCACCCACCCCGGGAGGTGAAGGCTTAGGCTTTTGCCTCCCGTTTTTATGTGGCCTTCGCGTAATCTGCTGCCGCGTTCGTAACTCACGCTGCTTCAGTCAGATAGAGCGTCACCCGACCTCCAATTTGTCCGGCCCTCAGGGTCCCGCCGAGCCTTCGGGATCGTTGTTAACAGTTGGTAGCCAGTAACCCAAATGCTTCGTCCCGTCGATGGCGAAAGACTTACAATCCCGCGCATCACATGTTTGCCATGAACCATCGACTCGCACGGAGAGCACGCGCTTTTTTGAGGCTGCGGGAGACTCGCGTGGAGTGTAGCCGCAAGGGACATCCCGCCGCCCTCGTTTTAGCGGTCGCTCTCTTCATGTCTGCGACCGCGCCCGCCGTGCGCGCTGCCGACGCCACCATGGACAAAGCGGCCGCTCTTGTTTCCGATGCGATCGTTCACGCGAAGCTCAAGAACGTGATCGTCTTCGATTTTGCCGGGCCTGACTACGAGATCACCTCTCTCGGTCGCGCTCTCGCAGACGATTTCAACGCCTCACTCGAAAAATCAGCCACCACGTTCAGCGTCGAAAGCCGCTCGCAAGTCACCACTGCCATCGCGAACAACCAATTCGCGGTCCTGTCGGAGAATGACGGGACCACTATGCTCGCCTTTGCCCAGAGTCTTGGAGCCCAGGCATTCGTGATGGCGCAGCTATCAATTGCCCACGATCAACTAAGCGTTATCTTATCGTGTTATCGCGTGCGCGACGGCAAAGCGCTCAAGACCGTTCGCATAACGTCGCCTCTCACCTTAGAGGAAACGGAGCTGGACGCGACCCATCTGACAGCGAAGGCGTTGATGGGTATCCCGACGGGGGCAAGCACGGCTATTCTCCAGCGATGTGTATCAGGTGTCCTCGCGCAGACTACACGCCGAAAGCCTCGGCCCATAAAATCCAGGGCGTTGTCGTAATGGAGGCGATCGTTCGCGGAGACGGAACGATCGGTGACATTCAGATCGTAAAGCCGCTTCCCTACGGATTGACGGAGGCCGCGATTGCGGCCGTCAGGAAATGGAAGTTGAAGCCGTCAATAGGTCCCGACGGCAAACCGGCGGCCGTGCGTGAAATAATCCAAGTCCAGTTTCAATTGTTCTAATGTTCTAGGAATTTTTCTTCAGTTCGGCGAGGA
>JASHRI010000555.1 GCA_030037435.1 Candidatus Acidiferrales bacterium
CCGAGGCGTATCACCTCGGCGACTGGAGCAGTCTTTTGAAAGCGCACTCCGGTCAAATTCATGTCCAGCGTGAGAATGTCGTGAGTCTGAAATCCCGGATTGACCGTGCGCGAATCATGAAAGGTGCGGATGAGTAGGGCCGCACCCACGAGAAGAACCATCGCGAGGGCCAGTTCGGTCACAACCAGAAGTGAGCGGGTTTTATTGCCGCGAAGCCCAGTGCCGGCGCGCGTGCCACTTTCTTTCATCGCAGCCGCGAGGTCCGTCTTCGAGGCCTTGATTGCGGGGATGAGGCCGGAAATCATGCCGGTGAACACCGAAAGGGCCAGCGCAAACACAAGAACTCGCCAGTCCAGAGTAATGCCCTCGGCATGGTCGCCGATTCTGGGGATGTCGCCGGTATTGAGAGCCAGCAGTGACCGCACCCCGAAATAACCGAGGAAAATTCCCAGGGCGCCGCCTGCTAAGCCTAAGAGCGTGCTCTCCGTCACGATCTGCCGTGCGATCCTTCCGCGACCGGCTCCAAGCGCGGCCCGAATCGAAATCTCACGATTGCGCTGAGTGGCGCGCGCTAGCAACAGGTTGGCTACATTCGCGCACGCGATCAGCAGCACGAAGCCCACAGCGCCGAGCAGGATCAGCAGCGAAGTGCGCACGCCGGAAACCTGCACGTCCTCAATCGTATCGACGCTGAAGCTCGTCGTGGGAGCTATCATGGTGGGATATTTCCGACGAAAATTTTCAGCGACGACTTTCGTGGACGCCTGGGCCTGGGCCAGCGTGACTCCCGGTTTCCGCCGCGCGGCGCCAAATAAATCGTTCCCTTGATTGTCACTGTTCGGGTCGGCCTGCATGGGAAGCAACATGTCTCCCATCGGCAGATCAGGCACATAAAACGGCGCCATCACGCCGATCACGGTGTACGACGTGCCGTTGAGATTAATCGCCCTGCCGACCACATTTGGATCGCTGCCGAACCGACTTCGCCACAAGCCGTTGGTGATCACCACCGCAGGAGGCCCGCCCGGCGCATCTTCGGCTGCAGTGAAGGTTCGTCCTGCCGCAAGACGCACGCCAAACAGCGTGAAGAAATTCGCCGATACTTGCGTGGCTCGGAACTGCTCGGGCTGGTCGCCTCCGATCAAATTGACGCGCAGCATTCCAGGAAAACCGTACAACGTGGGAGATTCCAGAATTTGGGGCTGGTTGCTCCACATCTCATATTTGGGGATTGAAATAACCGGGTCCTTACCGTTCTGGTAGGTCTGCATCATCACCACGATGCGATCCGGTTGAGGATAGGCCGGAGGTTGTAGCAGCACTTTATCCACGACGGTGAAAATCGCAGTACTCGCACCGATTCCGAGCGCGAGTGTGAGTATGGCGACGGCCGCGAATCCGGGATTCTTGCGCAGCATGCGCAGCCCGTAATGCGCGTCCTGTAGCAGCGCTTCGAGCCACGGCTGGCTGTGGCGCTTGCCGTCGCTTTCCGTCATTGGTCCCGCTCCGCTCTGACCAGCTTAGTTATTCTTTGATGCTGAAACTCGTCTGGTAATATGCTTGCGCACAGATGATGCGCCCCGTCGATGTCGCCACGCAACTTCCCGCCAATTACCCAGTTTCCGCCAAACATCCCACACTCGTCGCTCATCGCTGCGCTACTCATGCCGCAGCGCCACCATTGGATCCACTCGCATGGCTCTGCGCGCCGGAATCCAGCACGCCGCAAGGGCAACGCATAACAGAATTCCTGCCACCGCCATGTACGTCAGCGGATCGGTCGCGCTCACTCCGAAGAGCATAGATGTCATGAGCCGCGTCAATCCGAATGACGCTACCAGCCCGAGCGCAATCCCGGCGAGCGCCATCTTTTGGCCTTCGTCGAGGACGTTGCGGAGAATGTCCCGTGGCTGTGCGCCGAGAGCCATGCGAATCCCGATTTCATGCGCACGCTGCCCCACCAAATAGGAAACAACTCCATAGATTCCAATCGCGGCCAGCAGCAGTGCCACAGCGGCAAACACCGCGAGCAGCGCCATCGAGAACCTCCGCTGCGCCAGCGAATTGGAGATCATCTCGTCCATCGTGCGCGCGTCGTAAACCACTGCGTTCGCATCAATCGATTCGACGCCATCCCGAATGGCGCCCACCAAGCTGAGAGGCTTTACAGCAGACCGAGCGATCAGCATGGCCGAGTTCGATACATAAGGAAGCTGGGTATACGGAAGGTACATCTGCCCGCGAGCGGGCGATGTAGCATCCCCATCAAGACTCGTCGGCAGGACATGCCCCGCGACGCCGATGATTTCACCTGTGGCCTGCGGGCCAAGGTCCAATCGCTGTCCGATTGGATCTTCGCCAGGGAACAGCATCGACGCTAACTCTTGGTCGATTACCACGACGGGAGGCGAGGAAAGACCATCCTGTTCCGTAAAGTCACGCCCCCGGATTAGAGGAATGCGCAACACATGGAAGTATTCCGGCCCAGCTGCCACCGCGACCGCCCAGTGCCATTGAGCTATTGCGGACGGCGGTGTCTTCCCGGCGCGCCACAGCGGATACGCGGACCAACTGCCCGAGAAAGGCACACTGCCCAAGCCCAGGCTAGCGGCCTTTATTCCAGGAATCCCCGAAACTTGATCCCTAAGTTGACGAAGCATGGCGAACGTCTTACTCGGACTGGAAGAATTCGCGGGGGATAAGCTGACGGAGACCGTCAGCACGTTATCAGGATCAAAGCCGGGGCTTATGGACCAAACTCGCACGAAGCTGCGGATCAGCAGGCTGGCCGCGATCAACAGGATCAGCGAGAGCCAAATTTCGCTCACCACGAATGCGCGCTGGGTGCGATGGTGGCTTGATGACGCACCGCGGCCACCCTCTTTCAATCTGCTTTGCAGATCGACCGCGGAGCCTTTGAGCGCAGGAACAAGCCCAAACACCAGCACGCTGAACAGAGAAACCCCAAGCGCGACGCCCAGCACCGCCAGATTCGTCTTCACGTGAACAATCGAGGGCAGTAAGGCAGGGAAAATATCGAGGATGCGGTCAGTGCCGCAGCTAGCGAGCAAGACACCCATCACGGCGCCCGCCAGCGCAAGAATGACGCTTTCGACGAGTAGTTGCCGCCGCAAGCGCACCCGTGTTGCGCCAAGAGCCGCGCGAATAGCGAATTCCCGCTTTCGTGCAGTCGAGCGCGCCAGCAGAAGATTCGCTACGTTCGCGCACGCGATCAGCAGAACTAGGCCGACCGCACCGAGAAGAATCAACAGTGATGAGCGGAGATCGCCACCAATATCCTGCTTCATTGGCACCACCGCAGCGCCAATTTCGGCGTTCGAAGTCGGATACGCTTTGGCGAGGTTTGCGGCGATTTGATCCATGTCGGATTGGGCCTGCGCGGGGGAAACGCCGGGATCAAGCCGCCCGATGGCGGTGAGCCCCATTCGGACGTTACGGTTGCGCAACACGTTGATGTCCCATTGGCCGAGAGGGACGTAAACGGCGTCAGCGGCTCCCCTGTCGAACCGCGAGAAGATCTGGAAATCCGGCGGCATCACACCTACGATTGTGTGCGCGATACCATTCAACTCAATGCTCCGCCCTAGGATCCCGGGAGTCGATCCAAAAACGCGCTTCCACAGGCCTTCACTGATCAAAACAACCGGTCGAGCGCCCGATTGATCTTCTTCCGCGCGGAAGGTTCGACCAAAAATGGGCTGCTCGCCCAGCACGGAAAAGAAATTGGCGGAAATTCTTTCGCCGGGAATTCGCAATGGCTTGCCCGAGCCGGTGAGCGTGAATTCGTCGCCCATGTAGCCGGCCACTCCTTCGAAACTGCGGTTGTCGTTCTGCCAATCGAGAAGATCTGGATAAGGAATGCCCGCTCTCGGACTGATGCTTGTTTTCTCGTACAAATCAACGAGCCGGTTGGAATGTGGAAACGGGATCGGATTCAGCAGCACTGCATCGGCGACGCTGAAGATCGCAGTGTTCGCGCCGATGCCGAGAGCGAGCGTAAGAACAGCGACGGCGGTGAAGCCGGGATTCTTGCGCAACATGCGGAGGCCGAAGCGGACGTCCTGCGCGAGCGTTTCAAGCCACGCCAATCCGCGCCTATCGCGATAGCTCTCTTTTGTTTGCTCCACGCCGCCGAGTTTGAGCAAGGCCTGGCGCCGCGCTTCGTCTGGCGGCATGCC
>JASHRI010000556.1 GCA_030037435.1 Candidatus Acidiferrales bacterium
ACTTGGTTTCCCAAATTGGCTCCGGCCGATTCTGCGGAATTCGCAGGCGTCGACGCTATCACGGCCCAGCCGGAATCGCGGGCGTGGACGCCAGTCGATGACAATCAAGTCGATGTCAAGATGCATAAGCGTTGTGGAGGGGACGTTGAAGTTAACGCTAATCGCATGGGATGGGCGGCCCAAAGCCAATCAAATCAGTTGATTCAAAAGGAAGCTACCGGTATTGTGTCGGGAGCGTTTCGGACATTTACGGGCACGAGATCAAGGAGTTCCGTTTTGACACACCCAATTTCGACGCGTCCCGGCGAACACCTTAGGGAACTCCGCAACCGACTAGGCATAACCACGCGCGAGGTGGAAGAATTCAGCCGCATGATCGCTGAAGACAAGCAGAATGAGGAGTTCTATATCTCCAATGCGTGGCTCACCCAGCTAGAAAATAAGAGTTCGGTGCCCAGCATCTACAAGCTCTATAGCCTGAGCGTGATTTACCGGACGAAGTTCAGTGACCTGCTTCTCCTATTCGGGGTGGATCTGGACGCCACATCGCAATACCAATTAGCTCTGCCGTTGCAGAACACTCATCTCGTCTCGTTTGAAACGCCCGACCCGGGGAAAGCGATCACGTTTCCTGTACGATTCGATAAGAGCTTCAATCTGGAGACGACCAGCCTTATTTCACGCATGGTCGAAGTATGGGGTGAGGTTCCGGTGGCGCTGTTGCAAAAACTAGATGTTCGGCACTGTCAGTACGGATACATAGGAACCGAAGATTATTCCATGTATCCAGTCCTTCGACCGGGGTCGTTCGTCCAGATCGACAGCCGACCGAGCCGGGCGCAGCCCGGCGAATGGCGGACGGAGCTCGACCGGCCCGTTTATTTTATTGAGCTACGCGACAGCTATGCGTGTTCGTGGTGTGAAGTACGAGGCTCGCAACTGATGCTCGTGCCCCATCCGCTTTCGGGATGCACGATTCGCCAATTTGCATATCCTTCGAACGCGGAGATTGTAGGACAGGTGACGGGGGTGGCTATGCGGCTCGTCCCTCCGGACGACGATCCAGCTGATCTTCCACGATTGCCAAGGCGACCTTGAGATTCGAAAAGAGGAGTTCCGCCGAGAGCGAATCGGACTGCAAGGGAACGGCCACCCGGTAAGGCTCCAGTTTTTTCCAAGATGCGAGCAGCTCGCGCGGATTAGCGTTTGAGGAAGCTATGTACTCCTCCATCTGGCTCACCAAGTCCCGAAGGGAACAGCGAACAAGTTGACGAAAGGCGACATGATGGCAATCTGCCAGCGCCTGGCACGCCGCTTCTTGACCGTAAAGTGATGCCAGTCCGTCGTGGTAATAGAGGCCGTTGTTGTAGTCGCGGGTCGAAGCGAGGTAGATCAGGCGGTCCAGCGGCCGTCCCATCCCCGCCAGCGTATGGCGGTGAAGATCCTCGGCTGCCTGCTGAACATCGACGCGTTTGGTCAAAGGGATCATGATCGCATTCCTAGAGCGCCGCCAGAACTTCCCGTTGGACCGCTAACCGCACTCATTTGCGCCGGATTCATAAAGGCAAGGGCCTGTTCGGAAATCGAAGATATCCTTGTTGCGGCAGACGCGGTCGCGTCCACCATGCCAAACGCGGAGTACGGTCCGCGAATATGAATGAGAACTTGGAGGGCCCGGCACACGAATAGCAGAAAAGCAAAGTCGAGGGCCAAGGCCGCCTCTATCCTGAAGCTCAACGAAGAATAATGGCGAGCCGCGCCGAGATGAAATCGAGTCAGGTTTATCACCTGTCTGCGAATTCCGCGGACCCATAAGATCGCTATTTTCTTGCGCTCCGCCAGAAACATCTCATGCGCTCGATGCGAGGGCTGGGCAAGCACGTACTCCAGGTCTTCCCGCGCGAATACGCGCGCCACCAAGTCAGAAGGAAGCAACTCCGCCTGCAGATGACTGAGCGCCTGGCGGGCTTCGACCAGCGCTTGGGCGCCACCTTCAGCTCGTGGGCTGCGTGCCGCCAGGACAATCAACGCCAAGAACAGCAGCGCCGCAAGCGACAGGAATAGAGCTAGCTGAATCATGCTCGTTTCAACGGGTCTCTCAGCGAAGCCGAGATCCCATCCGGCCTAACGGGAGTACTCATTCGGTACGTCACGACCGGTGGAATTGTAGCAGCAAGTACGCTTGCTGCACAAAAAAGAAAGTAAAGTTCTCAGTATGCCGCGAGTCATTCTCAACGGTGGCCCGGCCAAATCGTCATGCGGAATTGTAGCGTTCATGGGCGCGCCGACCTGACCAGGTATGAGCGCATCGCGCCTACCATACTTCGAGTTTTCGCGGCCAGGGACTCGTAGTCCATTTCAAAACGAGTACGGGCGCTAGGCTGTGGATTGGGTTCGTAACGCCAAAGCGTAATCACCCAAATTAGCGCCGCAATGTTGAATGAAAGCGGCTGAATTCGATACCAGGCTAAATAAGACGATGGACCTGCATGCGACCGGATCGCCAGCGCCGAGAGGCTCGCCCCGATGTACAAGCCATAGCCTATGATCATGCCACGCATATTTCTTCCGATGGGCAATCCATAGTAAGAGATGGTTCCCAAGATGGCTAAGAGGAGGACTGCTTGGACTGTTCGCAAATCGCGCTCGAATTCGATTATTGTCTCAGCCGTCGACCACTTGGATATGATCAGGGGATAAAAGACGGAGAAGGTCAAGACGAGCACAAAGGCGCTCATACCAACGGTCCTTGCGATTCGTTCCGCGCCCGGCCAAGCCGAAAGAACGTGACGAAATATCTCCAGCAGCACGCCATAACCGGTTACTAAGGTAATAAACTGCTGGGCCCAGTACCAAACCGGATATGATGCGGAACGGCCGAAATAGAGAAAGTACAGCGGTATCGAAAAAAAGAGAACCGAAGCGGTATACACATAGAAGAATGGATACCGTGCTACAAGCCTTTTTTGAAGTCCTCGGAACAGAACTAGCAACTCAAGGGCAATTCCACACCACCAGATGAGGCTGTCCAGCAGAACTGCGGTCATTGAGCACCGGCGTCATCCTAGCACAAAGCGGAGGAAGGAGAATCGCCTTCCCCCCTTTGCGCCAAGGATCGAATTGACGATGCCGAGGATTTTTCGCAGATTGGCCGAATTGCGCGGTCTGCTCAGGCACCCGGCGGCGGCATCTCGGGTCCATCGGAGTAGACGCCGGGAGGCGGCATTTCAGGCCCATCTGCCGAGTAGACGCCCGGGGGAGGCATTTCGGGACCATCTGCCAGATAGATGCCCGGCGGCGGCATTTCAGGCCCGTCCGCTAGGTAAATGCCTGGTGGGGGCATCTCGGGGCCATCGAATACGACCGAAGTGGAGCGATTTGAAGAGCGAATTCCAGAAACGGATACAACAAGTGCAGACAACGCAAGCGCAAGCCACGCAGATTTGACGAGTTTCATGTTTTCTCCCTCCGAGAGTTAAAAGCAGCGAAGTTCAGCCCTACATGCCCAGCAGGGTACTGGCCCCTCGTATCTCTCCCCCAGTGACCAGCCGCTCGCTTCGGCGGGGAAGCGCATGGGATTTGGTACGACACTAGTTACTTATCGATACATACACGCTCTGGCAAGCGTTCGATAGGGCGAACTCGCGCTGGATTCGGTACGCCTGAATAGGGGTTTTAGGGGTGACGAATCTGGAAACTCTGCGG
>JASHRI010000557.1 GCA_030037435.1 Candidatus Acidiferrales bacterium
CGTCACCAGAAATCTGCACTCGGCATTGCGCAGGATGCTCGATTGCCGCCCGGCATATTCCGCGATGCGATCGGCGCGGAAAGGAGGATAGATTGGCACGGGAATTCCGCCCGCTAGTAAAATTCCCGCGAACGTGTAGTAGAACTCGGCGCACGTCGGCAGCATGATCGCCACGGTTTGCGCGGGTTCCAGCCCGCTCCGTTGCAATTCGCAGCCGACCGCCGCCGCACGCTCGTAAAGCTCGCCGAACGTGATCGTCCGAGGTTCGTCGTTTTCTTCGTACAGGTGGATGTGCGTCCGACCGGGCTCGGTCAAGCCCCGCAGCCGCAATATCTCCGTCAGCGTCTCCGCGTCGCGAATCCGAGCTTCCGCATCGGCCTTTTCGCTTGTAGCAACGGCACGCTGCGACTCCACCGTCGCAGCGCCGCGCATCTCATCGGTCGCTGCTTTCGTTCCAACTCCTTCTGCTGGCTCTTCTCGTAGCACAGCGTCGATCAGATCCTGCACGGTTTCGGCTTCCGCCACCACTCTTTCCGGCAACCGCACGCCGCAAGCCTTGCCCAGCCGCAGCATCAATTCAACTCGCTCCAGGCTGCCGAGACCGAGTTCGCGCTCCAAGTGGGCCGCTGCGCCGCGCGCTGAAAACTCCTCGAGCCCGCGCGAATCGCCCAACTCTCCCATCAGTTGGCGCACCACCACGCGCGTTTGGGCCCCGACGGCTTCCACGCGATCGAGTTTTGTTCCTGTAGCGCTCACAATCTCGCGACTTGCGGCCCAGGAGGATGGCCGGATACCTGCCAGGGCTGAATGAGGCTTCCGGGCCTTGGCGTTCGCCCATGGCTGCGGCCAGCCTACCACCGGCCCATACCCGGTTCAATCATCCGCGAAGAAGCAGCGGGATTCTTCTCTCACACGGGAAATCGGGGATCTTCCTGTTGGGGTTCCTGCTCAGAATCTTGCCGCCGACAGCTCAATCACTGAGAATCCTGCCAGGCTGGCCGCCTCCGACAAGCGCCTATCGCCGCAAATGAAGCTCCGTTTGGCCGGATGCTGTCCGCACCAAACCAACGCAGCGGCAAGTTGGAGGCTGTCAGCAGCTCGTAATACATTTCTATCTAACAGTTGCGTTGCCACTGATCGCACTTGGTCATCGGGAAGAATTTCCCTCCAGCTGTTACTGAGCAATTGCAATCGGCTGGCCGCACCGTGCTTCTCGCTCTCGGTGATCTCCCCCTGGCGACGAAGCCTGCAAATCGCGCTGCTCACCTCTACGAGACTCCCCCACCATACGACGGGCGCAAATTCACGCAGGCGCGATTCTGCATGGTGGCTCGCCGCCTCCTGAATACATAGTGGGACTAGCGCGCTCGCGTCCCAAAACGCCGTGGCCTTCTTCACTCTTCTTCTCGATCTGCGGATACCGCCTCGATCGCCTTGTTTCCTGCTACTCGGCCCGTGGGAATTTTCGTAAGCGCCTTCATGTCTAGCCGCGCTTTCGGCATACGCATTTTCCCCGCCGCAACCAGCAGGAGTTCTTGGTCATCGGTGCCGTCTGCGGGGAATGGAACCAGTTTTGCCACCGGCAGATTGCGGTCCCGAATCACAACCTCTTCCCCGCGCTTTGCAAATCTCAAGTACTTGCTAAGCTGGTTCTTCAGTTCGGCCACATTCACGCTGCGCATCCCGTTTTCTCCAATATGGCTATTATAGCCATAATCGCCGAGGAGTGGAAGCCTATCGTGGCCCGCTATTTGACTCCGACGCTTCCGGCCGCTATCCTAATTGCATCGAAATGACTGCCATGTTCGCCGCCTTCTATTAGCTCGTTCGCCGCCGTCCCATGTGGGACGCCGCCCTTCGTGCCTTTCCGCATTTTCAATTCTTTGTTTCTGGTTCCTGTTCTATTGAGGTCTTGCCATGGCGAAACTGTCGCTTTTTGAAAAACTCGATCAGATCGAGTCGCGCTACGACGAAATGACGCACGAAATCTCCTCGCCCGAGGTTCTTGGCGACTCCGCGCGCTACCAGAAACTCGCCAAGACTCACGCCGAACTCGGCGAAATCGTGGCCAAATACCGCGAATGGAAGGACATCGAAAGGGGAATCGTCGACGCGAAAAATCTTCTCGCCGAAGCAGACGATCCCGCCATGAAGCAGATGGCCCATGAAGAGCAGCACGCGCTCGAGTCGCGCCGCGAAATCGTCGAGCGCGAGATAAAACTCCTGCTCGTCCCTAAAGATCCAAACGACGAGAAAAACGTCATCCTCGAAATTCGCGCCGGTACGGGTGGCGATGAAGCCTCGCTCTTTGCCGCTGAACTTTTCCGCATGTATTCGCGCTATGCTGAATCGCAGGGCTGGCGCGTTGAGGTTCTCGAAACGTCGCCGTCGCCCATCGGCGGCGTCAAAGAAATTGTCGCCGCCATTCAGGGAAACAAGGTTTATTCAAAATTGAAATACGAAAGCGGCGTGCATCGCGTTCAGCGCGTTCCGGCCACGGAACAGCAAGGCCGCATCCACACCTCGGCGGCCACCGTCGCGGTTCTTCCCGAAGCCGATGAAATCGATATCAAAATCGAGCCCAAGGATCTCCGCATCGACACATTCTGTTCTTCCGGTCCCGGCGGCCAGTCCGTCAACACCACTTATTCCGCTGTGCGGATCACTCATATCCCCAGTGGCCTCGTCGTCTCCCAGCAGGACGAAAAATCGCAAATCAAGAATCGCGCCAAGGCCATGCGCGTTCTTCGCTCGCGGTTATACGAAATAGAACAGGAAAAGCAGCATCAAGCCCTTGCCGCCGAGCGCCGCGGTCAGATCAAGACCGGCGACCGCTCTGAGAAAATTCGTACCTACAATTTTCCGCAAAATCGCATTACCGACCATCGCATCAATTTCACTTTGCATCAGCTCAGCGAAGCGATGGACGGCAAACTCGCCCCGATGGTCGATTCACTGGTCACCCATTTCGAGTCCGAGCGCCTGAAACGCGAACTCGACGCCGCCTGATGCGGTCCTCGACTTGAGAATCTAAGCGAGACTCGGTTTCAAAGGTTTTCAGAATGTCAGCGTCAGCCGCCAACAATGTTCCAACGGACGTCCGCGCCGCTTTGAAACACGCGATGGCGCGCCTTCGGGCCGCGCAGGTACCGTCGGCCACGCTCGCCGCGGAACTCTTGCTCATGCACACGCTCGGCCGCGACCGCGCCTGGCTCTACACGCATCCCGAGGCGTCGCTGGATGCCGTCGCAGCTGAAAAATTCTTTTCATTAGTCGCGCGCCGTGCGGCCGGCGAGCCCACTCAATATCTCACCGGCAAGCAGGAATTTTGGGGCCTTGAATTCCAGGTCACTCCCGCAGTTCTGATTCCGCGCCCGGAAACCGAGCACGTAGTCGAAGTCGCGCTCGAACGCCTTGGCGCGCGCGGCATCAAAATCGATATGTCCACCGGCGGGCCCACTCCGCCGCTTCGCATCGCGGACGTCGGCACCGGCTCCGGATGTCTCGCCGTGGCCCTCGCGCACGAATTGCCGCACTCTGAAGTTTTCGCCACCGATATTTCCAGCGCTGCCCTCGAAATTGCACGCCGCAACGCCGCGCGCCACGGCGTCGCCGACCGCATTCATTTTGTTCAGGCCAACCTTCTCGGTGGACTTCTCTGCTCGCCACTAGACACTCGTCACTCGCCACTCGCTTTCGATCTCATCGTCAGCAATCCGCCTTACGTTGCGCGCGATGAAGCCTCCACGCTCGCTCGCGAGGTTCGCGAGCACGAGCCCGATGCCGCGCTCTTCGGTGGTCCAACCGGTATCGAGCTTTACGCGCGGCTCATCGAGCAGTCTGGTGCTCTGCTCGGCGCGCGCGGCATTTTC
Organism: Candidatus Acidiferrales bacterium; assembly: GCA_030037435.1. Lineage (GTDB taxonomy): Bacteria > Acidobacteriota > Terriglobia > Acidiferrales > UBA7541 > Palsa-295. The sequence continues at coordinate 3,873 of JASHRI010000557.1, forward strand.
GTGGTCGAGCTTGGCTACAATCTCGCCGGCGCGGTTCGAGAAATCGTGTCGCGCGATCCGCACTGGAGCAACATCACCATCACCAACGATCTCGCCGGTATTCCTCGCGTCCTCGCCGCCGAACGCGCATAAGTTCGCTGGCGCATTAGTTTCTCGCCCGCCAGTGGCCGCTTCCCGGAATCAAGAATGTCCACAGGCGCCGGTCCTTGCAATTGTTTTGCATGCTGCTACCGTAGGCGCGTGGTCAGGAGAGTGGCTGGTCAAAGCAAGCATGAATGCTCGAAGGAATTGCGGCGGTGAGGGCGGCCCGGAGTGCCGCGTCGATAGCGGCCCCGCAGCTTGCTTTGATCTCCAAATCTCGCGGCGGAGCCTAGATTCGCGCTCGCCTAATCGCCAAACCCTTCGAATAGGGCCTACTGTAAGGTGCGTAAAATGAATGGTGTAAGAATTCCTAATCGCCAAAGCACTCGGAAGGTAATATATTCGTATTTTATTCGCCTCGGCGAGGTTGGATCTGGCGCTTATGCCTAAGCTCGCCCATTTTCGCGCGAAGCACGGTCCTGTCGATCGTGAAGCGGCGGTTTCCGTCGAGTCGGCTCCTTCGATCCTCCACATCGATATGGACGCGTTCTTCGTTTCAGTCGAATTGCTCACGCGCCCGGAACTCAAGGGTCTGCCAGTGGTCGTCGGTGGCGGGCGCGATAAGCGCGGCGTGGTCACGTCCGCTAGTTACGAAGCGCGACGGTTTGGTGTTCACTCGGCGATGCCGCTGCGCACAGCGGCAAAACTTTGCCCGCAGGCGGTTTTTCTCGAGAACAATCACGATCTCTATTCCCAGTGGAGCGACAAAGTCGCTGCAATTCTCGAAAAATATTCGCCCGTGGTCGAAATGGCCTCGATTGACGAAGCGTATCTCGATCTCAGCGGCACCGAGAGGCTGTTGGGTCCACCTGTCGCCGCCGCGCACAGTCTTCTCCGCGAAATCACTCGCACCAGCGGATTGCCATGCTCGGGAGGGCTGGGCGCCGCGCGCCTGGTTGCCAAGGTTGCGAGCGATCAGGCCAAGCCGCACGGTTTCGTCTGGGTGCCGGCGGGCAGTGAGGCCGCTTTTCTTGCTCCGCTTTCGGTTCGCCGAATTCCCGGGATCGGCAAGGTCACCGAAGCCGCGCTGAAAAATTCCGGTATCGGCACTGTCGCACAATTACAGGCCGTATCGCTTGATCGACTCGAAGAAACTTTCGGCCGCTGGGGAACGGCGCTCTATCGCAAAGCGCGCGGCATCGACTCGTACGAATTCTTCATTGACGCCGAGCCGAAATCGATTTCGCACAACCAGACCTTCGGTCACGACACGAATGATCGCGATCGTTTGCAATCCACGCTCAGTTTTCTCTGCCAGAAAGCAGCGAAACGGCTGCGTGATTCAGGTCTCCACGCCCGCAATGTGACGCTCACGCTTCGCTACGCCGATTTCACGACGATTACTCGCAGCCAGACACTCGCGGAACCGTCCGACCTCGACACTGTGTTTCTGAAGACGATCCGCGAGCTTTTCTCTCGTGCGTGGAATGCCGTCGCAACGCTGCGCCTGGTGGGCGTGGCCCTGGCATCGTTTTCCGCAGCGCCGGGACAGCTTGATCTGCTCGATCCGGGACGCCGCGAAAAGCTCGAGCGTCTTGCGCAAACCACCGATCGCTTGCGCGACCGTTTCGGTTTCGAAAAGCTGCAGCTCGGCGGCTCGCTCGGAAACCGCTCGCGCCGCGAGGAGCCCAGACGATGATGGAACAGCGTGCACTGGCCGAGCACATCTGCGGCACGCTGCGTGCCGCGGGGCATCAGGCTTATCTCGTCGGCGGCTGCGTGCGCGATATTTTGCTCAAGCGCGAACCCGCAGACTACGACGTCGCAACCGACGCGACACCCGATCGCGTTCAGCAGCTATTTCCGCACAGCTTGGCGGTTGGTGCGCAGTTCGGAGTCATCATTGTTCTCGAGGATTCTCAAGCGAGTGGCTCCGCGCAAGTCGAAGTAGCAACTTTTCGGTCGGACGTGGGTTATTCCGACGGTCGGCATCCGGACCGCGTGGTCTACGCTACCTCGCCGCAGCAGGACGTGCAGCGCCGCGATTTCACGATCAACGCGTTGCTCCTCGATCCAGAATCGAACGAAGTCCTCGATTTCGTCGGTGGCCAGGACGATCTTGCGGCGGGCATTATTCGCGCGATTGGACGTCCCGAGGAACGATTTCGCGAAGACAAGCTCCGCATGATCCGGGCCGTCCGCTTCGCGGCGCGATTCCGGTATGCGATCGAGGCAGGCACCTTTGGCGCGATCAAGAAACTTGCTCCGGAAATTCGGCAGGTATCCGCGGAGCGCATCCGCGATGAGCTAACGAAACTGCTTACGGAGGGCACGGCCCGACGCGGTTTTGAGCTGCTCGATGAAACACAGCTCTTGTCCGAACTTCTTCCTGAAGTCGCGCGTATGAAGGGTGTGGAGCAGCCGCCGCAGTTTCATCCCGAAGGCGACGTATGGACGCATACGCTGATGATGCTCGACGGGCTGCCGCCGAAATGTACGCCTACTCTTGTTTGGGGAGTGCTATTGCATGATGTGGGTAAGCCACCAACCTTTAAGCCGCCGAGCGGTCCGAACGGACGGATCCGCTTCGACGAGCATGCAGAAGTTGGCGCGCGCATGGCTGAGGAAATCTGCCGCCGCCTGCGCTTTTCGAATGACGACACAGAGCAGATCTCGGCACTCATCGCCAACCACCTGCGCTTCAAGGACGTGCCGCAGATGAAACCGGCCACGCTTAAGCGGTTCGTGCGATTGGACCGCTTCGAAGAACACCTCGAGCTCCACCGGCTCGATTGCACCTCGAGCCACGGGCATTTGGAGAATTATGAGTTTGTGCGGAAATTCCTGATCGAGACGCCCCCGGAGCAAGTTCGGCCGCCACGTCTGTTGACGGGTAATGACCTCATTGGAATGGGTTTGAATCCGGGCCCAGCATTCAAGTCCATTCTGGAGGC
>JASHRI010000558.1 GCA_030037435.1 Candidatus Acidiferrales bacterium
TGACCAATACGTCCATTTAATTAAGCACCTCAATCGTGCAACCTCAGTCCCCAGGCCGCCCTCCAGTAAACACAATAGTCTCAGTGCAGAGAATTTTTGGGACTGGCAGAATTGACAGCGTCAGCCTGAGGCTATGCTGAAGCTCTTTCCGCTCGCTCGCTGACTCCCGAGCGCACGATTGTTGCCAGAAGACACCCGGTATTTTTGCCAGTTGAACCCATATCTCTAAAGTCTTGAAATCGCCTTCGGCGGCTGGTCGCCGAATTCCGCGCCGGGCGACGATGCTCGCCATTTTTCCGCGAACGAGGAACTCCATGAGACTCAGTTCACTTACGCTCGGTCTTTGTTCCGCTCTCGCTTTGGTTCTCTTTTCTCCCTTACCAACCGCATCGCAGTACTCCAACGTTGTTATGGCCGGCCCGGGTTGGCAGGTGATGAGGGCCCAATGGGGCGCTGCGAATCGCTGGATGGATGTCACCCCACGCGTGCGGGTCTTGCTGTCAGGCAACGGCACGGTCCAGGCGAATAACCAAAATATGGGCGGCGACCCCGCAGTCGGCGCTAACAAGACTCTGGTCATCGATGCCAGGAACTTCCAGGGTCAAAGGCGGCGATTCAACTTCAGGGAAGGCAGCGCGATCGATACCAGCCAGTTTTACAACTACGGTGGCGGCTTTGGTGGCGGAAATCCTGGACCCGGTTGGCTGGTGATGTTTGCGGACTGGGGTGCCGGTAATCGCCGCGTCGTGGTCACCGACCGTGTTCGCGGCATGTTGTCGGGAAGAGGTACGGTGAAAGTGAACAACCAAAACCTGGGCGGCGATCCCGCGGTGGGTGCTGACAAAACTCTGCGCATTTCTGCTCGCGACGCGCGCGGACAGGTGCGGCAGTTCTCCTACCGGGAAGGCTCGAGCATCGACGCCAGCCAGTTCGCAAACTACGGCGGCTATCGCGGCGGTGGATATCGACGTTGATCCCGCGCCCGGCGTGGACAAAGTTGATCCCTGCCGCTACGCTTCGCGCGGCATGGCGCCCGCGAGCAGCAGAACGGCGCCGCAGAACATCAGCGTGTCCCCCAGGTAATTGAAGCCGTTATCGAGGCTGGCGCGTTCCACGACGGCAATCGGCACATAGACGACCAACTCCACGAAGAGCACGGCCAGGCCCGCCCATATCGCTGCGACGCGAGTTTTCTTTCCTATGAGCAAGAAAATTCCCGCGACTGCATAAACCACGGCCGCCAGGTACGTCCAAATGTGGTGTCCGTAGACGTATGCTGGGGTCAACGGCTCCAGGGGAACGCCCGGAACGTGGTCGCCATGCCGAAATTGCTCGAAGCTGTAAAAGAGCAGGGGAATTGCAATGAAGTATCGCGCAATCGTCGCGAGAATGTGCGCGCCGCGCTCGTGCCACTGAACGGTTAGGCTAGCTGCCAGCGCCAAAGGGCCGCCGCTGAAGGCCAACTCCCGCAGCGCCAGCGTCAGCCCAATTCGATCGCGCGGATTCTGGATCCAAGCCGGGGCGTCCATCAGCACGACAAAAAGGAAAAACGTCAATGCGAGCAATCCCGCCGCGAGGCGCGCCTGAATCTTCGTCACCAGGCTCAGCGGGGCTGCAATAAAGCAAGCGCCTACGAAGTAAGCCCAAAACAGATGCCATGGAATCCACACCGGTATGATGGACGCAATGTCCTTCGTCAGCGTGAAATGTTCGGTGCCGAAAGCCGCCAGCGGTGCCGCGTAGAAAAGCGGCCCGAACAGAATCAACTTGTCAAATCCTCGCGCCTTTTGCCAATCGCCGCGAAGAAAAATCGTCAGCAGCCCGATTGCCAGAATCATTCCAAAGGCAAAATACGCCCAAATCACTGTGCTGGGAATTGGGGCGAAAGCGATCACTGCCGGTGAACTCACTAATCCGCCGCCCATGAGCATTCTCCTCTGCCCTGTTGCGCCCTGCACTTTCGACGTGATGTCCCTGGAGACGTGCCCAGATACCACAAAGAAGGGAATCGACGCAAGGCTTCGCGTGCGCGCTCGCGATAGGGCCTCCGCATTCGGGCGTTTGCCCGATGGCTCAGTTGGCCCGCTAAAGCTACCGTTCCCACCAGCACGATGAGCTTCGCTGGCACGTCTCTGAGCGAACCGTCATCCGAATCGCAGCCTGAAGAGACACGCTCCCTGCTTCCGGTTGTTGTAGCGTCAAACGCCAAACCGTGAGCGCGTCGTCAAATTTGGTCCCGTGACAATTCGTTGACCCGAAAAATCAACCCACCAAACAGGAGCAAACATGAAGCTGATAACATTTGCGGGAGTCGTGCTGGTGGTTCTTGGGATCATCGGTCTCGTTTACCAGAGGATTGGATACACGAAGAGAAAGAATGTGCTGGACGTCGGGCCGATTCACGCCACCAAAGATACTCATGAAAGAATTCAGATTCCACCGGTGGTAGGCGGCATCGTACTGGTCGGAGGCATCGTGCTGCTGGTGGTTGGCGCACGGTCTAGGCCATAAAATCGCGTCACCTCGCTTTCGTGACTTCCGTGCGTTTCCCTTTCGCGAATCGCTCCAGCAATGGTGCCAAAAGAAAAGCCCCATCCTCCCGACTGCCGGGGAGGATGGGGCTGGTTTGAGCCGTCGCGCCGAAGGAACCTAGAACAGGAACTTCAAGCCGAACTGGAACACGCGCGGCGTCACCGAGCTCGACGTGATGTCGCCGAACTGGGCCGTCGTGCTAATGGCCGTGTTGTACGGCTCGTTGAATTGCGGGTGGTTGAAGACGTTGAAAGCGTCCAGATGGAATTCCAGCGTGCCCCACTCCGTGATCTTCGTGGTCTTGATCAGGGACATGTCGAAGTCAAACTGACCCGGTCCCATGATCGCGCCGATGCCTTCGTTACCAAAACCAGTGCCGGCATCCGCAAAGGTCGCGCCCGGGTCAGTGGGACCTAGCGTGCCCGGAGCGTCGCCGCAAGGAGCCGTTGGAGACCCGCCCGGATTCGGCACGCCGCCAATGCAGTATGGGGAACTGGCAGGAAGTGGAGTGGCACAGCTGGTGCACATGGAGGTAAA
>JASHRI010000559.1 GCA_030037435.1 Candidatus Acidiferrales bacterium
GTGCCCAGCGGATAGTAACGTGGGTCCTCGGAAAATATCGTGGGATAGGCGAAGTCCTTGAAAAACGAAAAGGTCGCCTGGCCGGCCATATTTGCGCCGAACCGTTTGCCGTATCCCGCCGCGCCCTGGCCATAAGACGGATCGTCATTTTGAGCCTGGCTGATTCCCGCGTTGAAGCCAGCGCTGAGAAATGTGGCCGGATCCGTAGAATCCTTTACAAACAAGATAAATTTGTCCTTCGTCGAGAGGGTGCAGAGTATCGCTCCGGCCACGAAATGTGGTGGCGTCGTGGACTTTCGTTCCAATTTTCGCGCGAATAGGCCCACAACCTTTGCGCCCGGTCCCTCATAGTCCTGCCAAGTGAATGCGGGAGCCGGCTCGACGCAAGGCCCCGCATTCCCTTCTCGGGGCTTCGTTTGCAAAGCAGGCGGCTGTTGAGCACCTTGCTGATTGGTCAACCCGGCAAGCGCTGGCAGCTGCTGCGATCCGACACCCCAGCTACAAGCCAGGACAAGCACAACGGCGCCGACCCCTTTGCATGATCTCAGGCGGATGGCGATCTGATGGCCCAGATAAACGCTCCGGAAACCAATTCGCAGGTATTAACTCTCCCACGTTTTCGGGTCCCGAGACATGCAGGACTTTATCGCTGTGTGCTCCAGAAAAACCCTATCACCGTACGGGTGGGAATCGCCTGGGGCATCGGCACTGTCCCCACAAACTCTGACTTTCGAGGGGCGCCCGAAGCTTCTGGGCGCGGGCAAGGCGCCTTGAAACGCATGCGGCGGCGCGACAAGCTTCGGCGCAAATTGGTCAAGATTTGGCGCGGCGAGCGCGCAAACGGGCGGATTTCGCCAGAAACGGCGCGAAGGCGCTGATGACTGAAATTCGGACTGCATCGCGGCGCGTGATTCGATTGTGGGTAAAGACGCCCCAGGCTCCCTGCGCGTCGCGAACGCCGCGAGCGCCGACAAAAGCGTCGATTGCATCGGAAAGATCGAGTCCATCGTCGACCACGCGCCGAGCGAGCGCCTCGGGCAGAAGCACTCCCCCAGAATGACCGAAGGAATCAAGGCCGGCGCCGTCCGTAACGAAAGCCCAATTTTCGAGAAAGACCCAGCGATGGCCGGCTTCGTGGATAACGTCGAGTCCGCCCTCCAGGCCGATGAAGTATTTCCAGGGCTTCTTCTGATCGAGAGCGATGCGAACCAACGCTTCGGCGCGCTGGCGCGCGCCAGCCATGGTCTCCTTCCGCGAGAGCGGCGTGTGACGAACTCCACTGGGAATATCGATAGCCTCGATTTCGAATCTCAGGCCTCTGCCGAGACCCGGACCGAGCGAACGGAGCGCATCGCGGACCGCGTCGAGCTTCGGTTTGCGCGTGCTGCCGACGGCGACGATGACTTTTTTCATTTAGGAAATTTAAGATCGGCAATTTTTTGCCGCGGTCCATGGTAAACGGAGACATGCTGCGTTCACAAACGGCATGTCGAGCCGGCAACGCACACTCGCGATAACCGCGCGCGCCGGGGTGATAGCCGAATCGTCACCTGCCGCCGACCCGCTTGAGGCTTCGTGTTATGCTCGCCGCAGCCGATCGAGCAGCGCACATTCAAGGGTGCCTCGCCCGACCACTCTCCCTTTTCGACGCCGGAGGCACTTATGTTTGCGAAACGGCCGTGGTCGCCTCTGCATGCGGCGTCCATTCGAGCCTTCGCGCCCGGCGAGCAAGTAGCAAATCCATGCGCGGGCGATTTCATCCTCACGCACGGCGCGAGCTGGACCAGCCGGCTAATCCGCTTTGGCGAAAAGATTCGCTACCGGGGCGCAGACAAGAAATTCGCGCGCTGGAATCACGCAGCGCTTTTTATCAATGAGAAAGGCGACATCATCGAAGCGCTGGGTGCTGGAGTGCAGCAGCGGAATATTTCCGAATACAAAGAGACGGAATATCACGTGGTCCATCTAGAAAACGTGGTCGATGTGAATCGTGCGCACGAAGTGGCATTTGCGCAGGCTTGTCTGAACGACCACTACGGCTGGCTGACGATTGTCAGTATCGGGCTCTCGCTTCTGACAGGCTCGAAGTTGGGCTTTGGCGTGGACGGGCAGGAAATTTGCTCCGCTCTTGTGGCGCGCTGTCTGGAGCGCACGGGTGAAATTTTTCCTATCGACCCGTGGCACATGATGCCCGCGGACCTGGCGAAATATTTCAACGTCCAGCCGGCCGATCCTAATGCGACGATAGGCAAGATTCCCGACGCGCGGAGCGGCGTGCAGGAGCGATCGAATTAAGTGACGATTTCGGAGGCACGGACAAACATGAATATTTTGCGCGCAATTCCAGTCGCGCTTGCATTTGCCATGTTCAGCGCGTTAGCGACTTACGCTCAGTCGGCAAACACGGCGAAGCCGGCGACGATCTGGTACACCGAACAATTCACGATGCATTCGAAATACGCCGGACGCGACTTCCTGATTCAAATTGCCAAGCCGGTTCGTTCGGCGGGGAAGGAGCCGGTTGTTTACGTGCTGGACGGC
>JASHRI010000560.1 GCA_030037435.1 Candidatus Acidiferrales bacterium
GCAAAGTCGATCCAATCCACGTGTCCTGCCGCCGCAGCCGCCGCGCCTTGCGCAAACACCGCCGGTGCCAGCAACATCATCGTCGTCAAAGCCGAAAACAACCACGCTGCCTTCTTTACCATGTTCTCTCCTCTTTATGAGTTTGCCGCCAGTGGGTGGTTCCCGGCCGCCCTGGGGGGCGGTGGGCTCACGCTCGCAGCTCAAAATTCCGAATTAGTGTTCTTCGCCAACCGCCAAACCGAGATAAATGATTGCCAAAATCGTGAAAATGAACGCTTGCAGGATCGCCTCGAAAATGTGGAACAGGTTCAGCGCCAGCGGAATTCCCACCGGAGCCACTACGGAAACATATCCCACCGGATTCAGGTGGCCGAGGAACGCGAACAGCGCGATCGAAAGACCTAGAAACGAAACGTAAATCAGTTCGCTCACCAGCATGTTGGCCCAAAGTCGAACGGTCAGCGAAAGGATTCGCGCGAAATGACTGAATGTCTCGATCACCACCATCAGCGGAGAAATCAACAGCACCGGACCCATGAGCGTCTTCGCATATCGAAGGCCGCCGTGGTGCGCAATGCCGTGCCGGTTGTAGTAAAGAAAAACCACCGTCGCGCAAGCCAGCGGCACAGTCACTTCTGCCGTAGGAGACATGAATCCGGGTACCAGCGCCGCCAGATTGCAAATCAAAATGAAAATTCCGATCGTCCCGAAAAGTGGAATGTGGCGTTCGCTCCCATGTCCTACCACATCCTCCACCAAATCCTTCACGCCCACACCCATTGGGTTCGTCAGCACCATTTCCATCACTTGCTGAGTCGCGCCCGGACGATCGGCGGAAATACGCGCCTTCAGCCACAAAAAGAAGATAATGGCGACCAGGAAAACCACCATCTCCATGGCGAAGAAATTCGGAATGGGATATTCCGCATTTGCGGGATGCAGGTGTAACAGCGTCAGCAGCGCCACGTAAGGCTTGGCCAGCAGCAGATTCGCCAGCTTTGTCACACCCAGCACTTGCTCTTCGCCCATGGCTCTCCTGAGAAAAAGACAGCGTATCGCTTTTTGAATCGGGGTTACTGCACATTCCAGCGGTGAAGGCCGTGCATCACTTCATAGCCCAATTCCAGCAAAATTGCCGGCACCACCGCTACCAGCCCGCACAGAACCGCAATTCCGGGCAGGTGCAACCAAACGAGCATAGCATACGCCGCCAGCAGCAGCAACACGATGCGTCCAAAGAACTTAGCATGCACCGTCCTTGGAACGTGTACCTGTTCTGCCGTCGCCTGAGCTTGCCCCAGGCGTATTAGCGCCGCAGCCCCCGTTCGCAGCCAGCGAAAATTCAACCAGCCCACCGCGGTACCTGCCGCCGCGCCCACGGCCGCCCGCCATCCCCAGCCGATTCCCGCGCCCGCCGTCATCGCCGCGCCCGCGCCCAGCAGGAAATATTCCAGCCGCCGCTCGATCGCGGCGTAATCGGACTCAGTTTCCATCGTTCTTGTCCAGCAGGCTCGCGGTTTTCAGAGCGTTGCGAATGCCGAGCGCCATCCCCAAAAGTCCCAGGACGAGCATGAAGACGAACTTGGTATGCAACCAGTGATCTAGCAAATAACCAACCCCGCCCGCCGCCAGCGGCGGCATGATAATTTCAAAGGGCAGCGTCCACGCCACAGCCGCCATTTTCATTGCGCCGCCGACTTTTCGGGATGACGGATTTTTCGATTCCACCGCGTCTCCTGGCTTTCTCATCCCGCGCCGGATGACGGCAAATTGGCTGGGGGGACCTAACCGTGACGCGCGCCGTGAATCACTGCAGAGGCATGTGGCAGCAGTTCTGCGACGGCGTCGAGCGATTCCACGGCGCCCTTGGGACTCCCCGGCAAATTGATGATGATCGTTTTCCCGCGAATCCCGCAGGCGCCCCGGGAAAGCAACGCTCGCGGGGTCTTCTCGGCGCCCGCCGCGCGCATATGCTCCGAAAATCCCGGGATCGTGCGATCCACCACTGCCGCTGTCGCCTCCGGCGTCACATCCCGGGGACCCAGCCCGGTCCCGCCGGTCGTCAGAATCAAGTCCGCATCGTTCGAATCGGCTGATTCTTTCAGAAATATCTCTATGGCGCCGCGGTCGTCCGCCAGCACTGCTGAAGCCACGATCCGCCAGCCCAGTTCGCGGCATCGCGCAATCACCGACGGGCCCGACCGGTCTTCCGCCTTGCCGCCTGCTACCGAATCGCTGATTGTAAGGACGGAAACGCGCATGGAGAGATTCTACAGGTTCGCCGCCTAGCTGGCTGCCTCGACGCCTTCTTTCGAGCCGTCGCGCTGGCCTTCATCCACCAGCCGCAGCGCTTCCATCAGCAGGCCGGTGGTGCTGCGGGAAATCGTGGACCGCGTCGCCGCCGAATTGAAATTGATCTCGAATTCGCCGGCCGGCCAGCGCACAACTTGAAACACAGCTTCCTCGCCTTCCGTCCGGCCCAGCTTCGCGTCGGCGCATTGTCCTCCCGAAAAGAACAACTCGCAGGTCTCGCCGCCGTTGCGGATCGTCAATTGGCACGATTTCTGCCCCATCTCGAGCGACTGCATCAAGTCAAGGATGCTCATTTCTTCCAGCCGCCCCTGAATCACGCCTGGCCGCACCGCTCGGTTCTGCAATTTTTCCAGGTGCAGCCGGTCGATCACTTTTTTCGTTCGCCGCACCAGGTCCTTCAGGAAAAAAGGCTTGACGACGAACTCTTCCACGCCTTCCACGATCGGCCGCAGCTTTTCTTCCACGTCCGCGCGGCTGGCCAGAAAAATGAACGGAATCTGCCGCGTCTGTTTGCGCGCTCGCAGTTTGTCGTACAGCTGGCGTCCATCGAGACCGGGCATGCGGTAGTCGCATACGATCAGGTCCGGCAGCTCGTCTACGATCTTCAGCAGGGCATCGGCGCCGTCTGCGGCGGCCAGCACTTCGCAATGTGGCGAAAGTCCCTTTGTCAGCAGGTCGAGCACCAGCGCGTTATCGTCCACCACCAGTACCTTGACGTCTTTTGTCGCCGTCATGCTTTGCCACGCTTTCGCGCGCCTGCGGCCGAGCGGACGTACGTCCCGCTACGGCCTCCGGACTTTTTCACCAGGTACAGTTCCGTGATTTCCATCCCGCGTTCAAGCGCCTTGCACATATCGTAGATCGTCAACGCGGCAACCGACGCGCCCACGAGCGCTTCCATTTCCACTCCGGTCGGCCCGGTTGCGGTCGCTGAGGAGGTAATCTCGATTCCATTTTGGCATAGCTTGGCCCGCACATCCACGTGCGTCAAGGCCAGGGGGTGACAAAGCGGAATCAGCTCCGAAGTTCGCTTCGCGGCCGTGATCCCCGCGATTCTCGCGATTTCCAGAGGGTCGCCCTTGGGCGATTTCAGCCGCCGCACGCTCCCGACCGTCGCGCGCTGCATCCGTACAAACGAGTGCGCCACCGCTGTCCGCGAGGTCGCGGGCTTGGCGGTCACATCCACCATCCGCGCCCGTCCCGCTTTGTCATAATGTGAAAGCTTCTTCATCCCCAGCGGTTCACTCAATCCACCCGCCCCGCAGCCGCCCACTCACCCATTCCATCCATCATAGAGGACGAACTCAGAAGTTCAAGCCCGCCCGTGCGCCCCATTTGGCCTACCCGCCAATGTCCACCAGGAGTCGGCACCTATCGTCTCAGCTTGGCGCGGTGTTATCCTTCCGGCGACCCTCACCGAGCACTTGGGACATCGACGTATTTGGTGGCCTTCGAAAGGAAGGTTGCCGAAGGCACAGGCTTATGTTGACCTACGACGAACCTCGCGGGTACTGGTGGCCGATGTTGCTAAAAACCTTGCTCGCGGCTTGTCTGATCGTGTTCGTAGGTGCCGTAGTGCTGGCGCTCCTTGGCTACAAGTCGTACATCGGTAGTGTAGTGCACCGGCATCCAA
>JASHRI010000561.1 GCA_030037435.1 Candidatus Acidiferrales bacterium
CTTTACGTGCTCAACGAATGGGTAAAGCGCAATCTCCCAGCCAGTCAGCCGCGGCTTGCCGAATACGCGCCACGCGCAGCCGTGGCCATCTCCTGATGGATATAATCGCGCAAGCGATGAAATCGTCGCACCGCGTACGATGATCATTCTCGGCATCAATGCGTATCACGCCAATGCCTCGGCCGCTGTGGTTGTCGACGGCCGACTAGTCGCCGCTGTTGAGGAAGAGCGTCTCAATCGAATCAAGTACGCAGCCGGCCTTCCTGTCCGCGCCATTCAGTTTTGTCTCGATCAAGCCGGCGTCCGCCTGTCCGATGTCGACCACATCGCGATCCCGCGCGATCCGCGGGCGCGCTTGGGCACCAAACTCCGCTTCGCGATACGAATGCCGAAATTCGCGCTTGATCGCGTGCGCGTGATGCGCCGCTTTGCCGGTGTACGTGAATATCTGGCGTCGGCTTTCGGCATTGCGCCGGAAACGATTCGTGCTCGATTCCATCGCATCGAGCACCATTCCGCTCATCTTGCCAGCGCATTCTATGTATCGCCCTTCGATCGTGCCGCTGTTCTTTCGGTCGACGGCTTGGGCGACTTCGCGAGTTCGAAGTGCGCCATCGGTGAAGGCGCCAGAATGAAGACGCTCGGCGAGACCACTTTTCCTCATTCGCTGGGCATGTACTACACGGCGCTTACGCAATATCTCGGCTTTTGGAAATTCGGCGACGAGTACAAGGTGATGGGGCTCGCTGCATACGGCCAGCCGGAATTTCTCGACGAGTTTCGCCGCATTGTGAAAGTCCACGAACCGCTTTCGTTTCAGCTAGGTCTCGAATATTTCATTCATCAGCGCCAGGGTGCGGAAATGAGCTGGCGTGAGGCCGATCGCACGCCCGTGTTGGGCCGCCTGTTTTCGTCCTATTTGGAGGAGCGACTGGGCCCGGCGCGCAAGCCCGAGGAACCGCTTACCCAAAGGCATCATAATCTCGCCGCCAGCATGCAAGCTGCTCTCGAGGAGGTTCTCGTCGCGAACTGGAACGCCCTCGCGAAAAGGAGCGGACAGAAAAATCTTTGCCTCGCAGGTGGCGTGGCCTTCAATTGCCTGGCAAACGGAAAAATCTTTGATACCACGCCGTTTGAAAATGTCTACGTGCAGCCCGCCGCCGGCGATGCCGGCCTCTCGGTAGGAGCCGCTTTTTCGGTGCACCACGAAGCGCTGGGGCGTCCGCGCGAATTTGTGATGGACCACGCGTATTGGGGACCTCGATACTCGCCCCCCGAGATTCGCAAGGTAGTCGATCAAATCGCCTCCTCCGATTCGATGAAAATCACCGAGCTCGATGACGAAGCCCTGGTCAAAGTGACGGCAAAGCACATTGCGGATGGAAAGATCGTCGGATGGTTTCAGGGAGCGGCAGAATGGGGTCCGCGCGCACTCGGCAATCGCAGCATCGTTGCCGACCCGCGCCGTCCTGAGATGAAAGACATTTTGAATCGGCGCATCAAGCATCGCGAAGTATTTCGCCCCTTCGCTCCGTCGATCCTTGAAGAAGCCACCGGCGATTTTTTCGAGCAGTCCCATCCGTCGCCTTTTATGACCTTTGCATTTCGCGTCCGCGCCGACAAGCGCTCCGTGATTCCCGCGCCCACGCATGTGGACTGCACCGCGCGCTTGCAAACCGTTAGCCGTTCTGCGAATCCAAAATATTGGAGTCTTCTGCGCGCTGTGGGCGAACTCACCGGCGTTCCCGTCGTCTTGAACACATCGTTCAACGATAATGAGCCGATCGTCTGCAGGCCCGAGGAAGCGCTCGAATGTTTTCGGCGAACCCGAATGGATATCCTGATCCTCGGCAACTTCGCCTTGGAACGAAAGCCTTCGCAGGACCTTGAGGAGCCCGCGCTTCGATTTGCCGGGCGCGATCCCTAGAATCGCATGCACATTCTGCTGCTCAATGAATATTATCCGCCCGACACGTCCGCCACGGCGAAAATGGCGGCGCATGTCGCCGAAGCACTCGCGCAGCGCCACAAAGTGACTGTCGTTGCCGGCCGGCCCTCTTACGATTCTACGGAAGCCTATTCGTGGCGGCCGCTGCGCCGCGACACGCAGAATCGGGTGATTGTCGAGCGCGTTGGTTCGACCGCCTATTCGCGCCACCGAATGGGCGGTCGCGTGGCAAATTATCTGTCGTATATAGGGCTGGCCGTCCCACGCGCGCTCGCAATTCGACCCGACGTGATCCTTGCGATGACCGATCCTCCCTTCGCGGGTATCGCCGGAGCATTTGTGGCGCGCCTTGCGCGCCGCCCATTTGTCTACAACATCCGCGACCTCTATCCAGACATGGCCCTTGGCGGCCAGATTGTGCGGCCTGCAAAGTGGGTCGATTTTTGGGAAAGATCGCATCGCCGGGCCCTCGCGCGCGCATCTCGCGTGATCGTCTTGGGAGACGATATGCGCGATCGAATCCTCGCCAAGGGCGTCGCGCCCGATCGAGTGGCCGTGGTTCGCGACGGCACGGTTCTCCAGGCTTCCACTCCCGATTTGGCCGATCCTCATGCACAGAAAATCGTCCAGGAAATTCGCTGCGGTTTCCCATTTGTGGTGCTGCATGCCGGGAATCTCGGTTTTTATGGAGCTTGGAATACGCTGGTCCGCGCCGCGGAAATTCTCCGCAACGAAAATGTCGGGATGGTGTTTGTGGGAGACGGGGCGAATCGCGCAGGCCTGGAATCCGCAACCGCCGGCTGCTCAAACGTGCGCTTTTTGCCTTTCCGGCCTATCGAGGAAATACCCCATGTCATGTTTGCCGGCGATTTGCACATTATTACGATCCACCGCGGCCTCGAGGGTGTGGTGGTTCCCAGCAAGCTGTACTCGATTCTGGCGGCGGGACGCCCAGTGCTTGTGGCGGCGGCGGCCACAACCGACGCCGCGCGGATCGTAACCGAATCCGGGTGCGGCCTCGCTGCCGACCCAGACGATCCAGACGCAGTCGCAGCCGCGATTCGCCGGCTGCGCGACGATCCAGAACTGCTGTCGTTGATGGGACGTCGCGCGAAAGACGCGGCGAGAAAATATGCTAGAGTAGACGAGCTTGCCCGTTTCGTCAGCCTGATAGAAGAAACAGTGAACTCGAAAGGTGGAGTACCATTTGGAATAATCGAAAGGTCCTCGTAACCGGCGGCGCTTCTTTCATCGGATCTCACCTGGTCGACGCGCTGGTGCAGCGCGGCGCTCGCGTGCATGTGGTGGACGATCTGACCAGCGGAAAACTGAGCAACATCGAGCCGCACATCAAGAGCCGTGCCGTAACTTTCACCAAAGCGGATTTGCGCGAACCCGGCGTCAGCCGCGCCGCGATGAGCGGTGTGAAAGTGGTGTTTCATCTCGCCGCGGATCATGGCGGGCGCGGTTACGTCGACTTGCATCAGGCTGGTCCTTCCTCGAATTTTTTCCTCGATGGCGTCGTCTTCTGGGAAGCGCTGAAAGCCGGCGTCGAAAAAGTTGTCTACGCATCTTCCGGCTGCGTCTACCCGAATCACATGCAGACCGATCCTCGCAAGGAGCTTTATCTTCGCGAGGAAGACGTGAAGCCTCCCCATGACGCCGACAACATGTACGGCTGGGCCAAATTGATGGCTGAGCTGACGCTACAGGCCTACCATCGCGAGCACCGGATCGGCACCGCCTCCTGCCGCTACTTCACTGTGTACGGTCCTCGCGGCGTGGAGAATCATGCCGTGATCGCCATGATCGCACGCGCCTTCGTGGGGCAAAATCCGTTCGAGGTTTGGGGCAACGGCCAGCAGATTCGCAACTGGACCTACGTGGACGACATCGTCAGCGGCACGATTCTGGCCGCCGAGAAGATTAACGACGGTACGCCCATAAATCTGGGCACCATGGAACGCGTGCGAGTGATCGACGCGGCGCGTCTGGTGCTCGAATATTCCGGGCACGAGGCCGAGATTCGTCTGCGGCCTGACATGCCAACCGGCCCGATCAATCGCGTGGCTGACAACGCGCTGGCGAAAAAGCTGCTCGGTTGGGAACCCAAGATCATGTTTCGCGACGGCCTGCGAAAAACGATGGACTGGTACTTCACTGACCATCAAAAAGAACAAGTGCGCGGAGTGCTGGAGACAATGCTGACCGCACGCTGAGCGAATTCAGCCGTCGCGTCGGTTTTGACGTCAACCGAGATCGAGCAATGAATATCCCCTCGGCCCTTATCGCGTTTGTAGTTGCACTGCTGGCATCGCTGGTCCTGACCATACCCGTTCGGCGCCTGGCGCTGCGTTACGGGATGGTTGACCGTCCCGGCCCGCGCAAGGTTCATCTGCATCCTATTCCGTTGCTCGGCGGCATCGCGATTTACCTGGGATTTGTAACGGCCATTCTCCTTACTTTTCGGCACGCGGCTCAGCAACAAATTGTGGGCATCCTGGCGGGCGCGACTCTGCTCGCCATCGTGGGCGTGATGGACGACGGAGGCCTGCTGCACCATCAGGTGAAGCTTTTCGTCGGCATGCCAATCGCAGCTATATTTCTCTTGGCTTCCGGCATTCGCGCGCAATTGTTCTCCGCGTTCGTGCCGGGGCCGGCCGGCGTCGCGCTCGATTGCTGCTTCACGGTTTTGTGGGTGGTCGGCATCACCGCTTCCTTCAGCATTCTCGATCACATGGACGGCCTTTGCGCCGGAATCGCGGCCGTGGCCGCGTGCATGTTCACGATCTCCGCAATACTGGCCGGGCAGAGGCTTGTGTCCACGCTCGCCGCGGCCACTCTGGGCGCCGCGCTTGGCTTCCTGCGCTGGAATTTCAGCCCCGCAAGAATCTTCATGGGCGACGGCGGAGCAATGTTTCTGGGCTTTCTGATGGCTACGCTCGGGCTGAAAACTCGGCCGCAAGCGGTGCACGTCCCGCTGACGTGGCTAGTGGTGGTGCTGATTCTCGCGGTGCCGATTTTCGATACCACACTCGTCACGGTCTCGCGCGCTCGGCGAGGCCTTTTGCCCTTCACTTCGCCGGGAAAGGACCACACCGCGCATCGCCTTTCGAATTTGGGGTTGGGACACCGCGGCGCCGTTGTGACGCTGTATTGTCTTGCTGCCACAGTGGGTGCGCTGTCGCTGCTGATTCCTTACATCGGCCCCGGCGCGGCGTACGCCCTTGCGGGAATCCTGCTGCTTTGCGTACTCGTGGCCATCCCATTGCTTGAATCCGTTCCGTACGAGCGCCAAGCTCGCCTGCAGAAATCTTCGCCCTCTCCGTAATCGCTACGGAAAATTGGTCTTTTGATTGCTTCGCTCTCTCTTTGCTGGCATCCCAAACAGAGCCGTGTACCGGACCCTACGATACAGCCTGTAACGGATGTGATGAGGGCCAAACATCTACGTATCGTAGTTTGGGGTTCTAGTGTGCATCATCGGCGGAAAGGGCGGAACCCCGCATTCGATTTTCTATTGGAATCGACCAAATGAATCGCATCTGAGGAATTTGGGGGGAGAGTGAGGGAATAAGCTCCGGTTTGTACGGCGGAGCACGTGCGAGCAGCCGCTCGCGAACTTAGCAGAGCGCCCGTTGCCAGCCTGGAGGGGTTATGGCCACGCGGTCGTCGCAGTCTAGTGTCCCGGCAGTGGACGACAGCGTCGTTCAAGCGCCGATGCAGTTGCCTCATGTCGTTTCGCGGCCTAATAAGGGTTTCTATCAGCCGGAACTCGACAGTCTCAGATTTCTGGCCTTCCTGAGCGTATTTGTTTATCATTGCATCCCCGGCGAGGCCAGCTTTTATAAAGGTTGGCCCCACGCCATTGTTTTCGTTATCGGCGCCGCAGTAACCGCTGGATCGTTCGGTGTCCCAGTCTTTTTCGTACTCAGCGCTTACCTGATCACTAACCTTTTGCTTCGAGAAAAGGACCGCAGCGGAAGGCTCGATACACGTAGCTTCTACATCCGAAGGATTCTGCGCATTTGGCCACTCTATTACACATTCCTTGCTGTGGTATGTCTCCTCCCATTTGTTGCGCACTACCAGCACATGCCTCTCGTCTACATGGCAGGGTATGCCTTTTTAGTTGGAAATTGGGTTCAGGCCTTTGCGGCGTACTCGCCGGCGTCGCTTATGGCGCACCCATTGTGGACCGTGTCAATCGAAGAGCAGTTTTACTTGACCTGGCCATTGGTGGTTCGAAAAGCCTCGCGTGCATCCATGGCAGGAGTCGCGATTGCGTTGCTCATCGCAGCGAATCTCAGCCGAGTGTTGCTCGCGTTCTCCGCTGATTCCCATTGGTTTAGGATAGTCAACCTAAACACCGTGAGTAATGTGGACAGTATAGCTCTTGGGATTCTGCTTGCACTGGTTCTCAAGGAGCCGCCCGCATTCAGCTTTATTCAGCGTGTCGCCCTATTCCTGGCCTCCGTC
This sequence comes from Candidatus Acidiferrales bacterium, assembly GCA_030037435.1. GTDB lineage: Bacteria > Acidobacteriota > Terriglobia > Acidiferrales > UBA7541 > Palsa-295. The sequence goes on from JASHRI010000561.1 coordinate 6,428, forward strand.
CTCGTCATGACAGGCGTGGGGGGATTTTTTGACGTCCACGAAAAGACCGGGGCGATCCTTGGTATGCCCCTTGCCGCGTTTGCGAGCGCCGGCATACTCGTATCTTTCCTGGGAGTAAAGAATTATGTGATTCGTAACCCCGTTATGCAGTATTTGGGAAAAATCTCTTACGGTCTTTATGTCATCCATTTCGCGGTATGGCTTTGCGTTGCTCATTATTTTCTGAATGAGTCTGCTTCACGGTACCAAACGCTAGGAGGGCGCATAGAAATCGCCGTACCGACACTTGCCATTACCATCGTATGCGCGGCAGTTTCCTACAAATGGCTCGAAACTCCTTCGCTGCGCCTTAAAGGACGGTACACACACGTCCATTCGCGCCCGGTTTGAGACTATCAGAGCTCTTGTCCCGCGTGAGACACACGCCGCATTCCACAAGTATCTAGCGCTGACACTTTCGCTCGCGGCGCCAGCCTGCCGGAAGTCTCCTCAGCGTCGCGATGTGCTGAGCCGCTGCTCCGTGGGATAAAATTGGCCAATATTGGTTCTGCCTGGTTGTAACTTACCGATGCAGATATTGTCTATTCGACAGGAATACACTTCGTACAGCGGGGGGTCGTCCGCTCGTACCTCATAACGGCCTGCTGCCATGTCATCCGTGGTTTCGTAATCCGTTTCGACGTAGGGGTTGCCGGCTCGTGCACGGACGCGGAAGTCACGCGAACTGGGCTCATAGTTGCCATAGGTAAAGCACCTGCTAATACAAGCCCGGTCCAGAATGTACATGATACCCACACGCGATCCGTGTGGTGGAGAGATCGTAGCTAGCACACGCTGGTTCGGTGGCAATTCGCTCACCAATTGAATTGCTTCCTGCTCTTCCCTGTTGAACCGGCCCGTGTCCAGATAAAGCGACGAGAAAAAGACGAGGGCGACGGCAGCTCCGGCTGCAAAATGCCATCTCCTCGGTTTCATCGCTCCCAGAACACAGCACGCAAACGCTGCGCAGATCGACGTAAATCGCTCGACAATCAGATCAAGAGGCGCAGCAGGCGGTGCCGTTTGCAAACTACCTGGCATCACCCACACGGAGATCATGGCCAGCGCATAAAGCTGGACCACGATAGCATAGTGCGCCCATAGTTCGCGCTCGGCCCACCGGCCGATCAAATCCGCGGCGATCGCAATTACGGTGAACGCGATGACTCCATACTCGGCGATCTGGTACCGATGATGCGGGTTCGCGTACAAAAGGAGCTGGTCAGCGCCATTGAAGAAATAGAATGGCTTCGTTGCCGCTTCCCAGGTCCGTGGACCAACCCGAACGAGCACACTCAGGAGTTTCGGTATCGCGAGAATTCCCGCGGCCGCAAGCGCGAACCAGACGATTTGGTATTTTCGCGGCGCCGCCTGCCCAAGCCAGACGTACCCGCATACACCGATTAACAGCACGAAGCCCAGCGGATGTGCCAGTAAAATAGCTGGCACGAATGCTAAAGCAACCAGCCGGGCCCATCGATGTCCTTGCCAGAAAATTGCAGCGGCAAAGAACGCCAATCCTAGAGAGAGATAGTAATTCAGTAGGCCTCTCTCGAACGTCCAGCCGTATGTCGCTAGCGCGATACACGGCACCAGCAGCCATGGCGGCCGGCGGGTAGCTGCAGTCACCATAGCGAATATTCCCCAAAAGAACACCAACACCGAAACTGTCACCGCGATTTTCTCGGCGGCAGGTAGCCCCAAAATCGCACCCAATCCGCTTAGCATGTAATCGAACAGGACGTTGGTCCACGGATGTGCGAGCCACAGGCCGGGCAGCTGCCCCCGATGAATTAGCTGTGCGAGCCACGCATTATAAAGATGGCTCCCTAGATCGCCTGCCTCGATCTCTCTGTGCCAGAAGCAGGGAATTACGATCAATACCGAAATCGTGAAGAGTTTCAGCCGATTCGCGCGGATGAATACGAATAAATCCGCCAGCGTCGATGCGCTCGGCGCTGTGTAGGCGGAGCCACTATCTTCGGGCGCGTGACCCCCTCGATGCATGGTGACGGTGTCTAGAGGCGATTATACCACCACAGTAGGTAACCTTCTAGGCAGTAGACAGTGAGGGAATTGGCATCGCGGCACTTCTCCCCTTTGCCGGCCTCCCTGCTCGAACCCCGCAATTAAGGTTAGCCGGTCGAACCGAGGCCCTCGAACTCACTGCACAAGGCCCCCCCGGTTTCTTCCTGCGCACCATAAATTGCGCTCCCTCCCGCACATTCGCTAGCCCTCTCCGAAACCCTACTACCCCTGGTCTACCGGATGTTCCGGTACGGCATGTAACGGATGTCATGAGATCAAAACATCTGTGCATCGTGCCTAGAGTCCTGAGGTTTAGCGTCGGCGGAACGGTCGGCTCCGCGATTTGGTTTCATATCGAACCGACCGAATGAATCGCATCTGGGCAATGCTGAGAACAGACTGAGGCCATAACTCAGGAAGGGTGAGCAGATTTGAGACAAGCGGCGGTAGCCACTCAGAAAAGTAACGAATTTCTAGGATTCGATACTGGCAAATGCTGGGATTACGAGAATGGCTTCTATCTAACCAGCCATGTAACACGACTTTCAAAGGCTCTAGCGCAGTACGAGCTATATAAAACGGTGGTTGGGCTTCCAGGGCACGTTGTCGAATGTGGGGTTTATAAGGGGGCTTCCTTTGTTAGGCTCGCCACGTTCAGGCAGATACTTGAGAGCCCTTATTCACGAAAGATCATTGGTTTTGACGCCTTTGGTAGATTTCCCGAGAATGGTGAAGATACGAGTAACCGGGCCTTCATCCGCGATTTTACAGCGGAGGGAGGAGATGGCATCAGTCGCAAGGCATTGCTCCAGGCGCTATCGCATAAAGGGATCGAGAACGTCGAGTTGATTGAGGGTGATATCTGCGCGACAGTTCCGAAATATGCGAAGGACCACCCGGAACTAAAGATCTCGCTCTTGCATGTGGATGTCGACGTCTATCATCCGACGAAGGTAATACTAGAAAACTTTTTCAAACGGGTGGTTGCCGGGGGACTGATAATATTTGATGACTATGGAACAGTAGAAGGTGAAACGCGCGCCCTCGACGAATTCCTGCAGTCCTCTCACATAAAATCGCTGATTGAAAAGCTCTCGATATCTCACATCCCGGCCTACATCAGACGATAATTGCCGAAAAAACAATCCCCGCTCTCACCAGACGAAGACCCGAGAAGATTAAAGGGTAAATCCTGGGCCACCCGCCGGCCATCTGCTTGAATCCGTTCCTTACGAGCGCCAAGCTCGGCTGCAGAAATCCTCGACGGCTCCTTAACCGCGACACAAACTCGCTTTTTAAGCATTTCGCTCTTTCTTCGCTGGCATCCCAAAGAGAGTTTCGGATAGAACGGGCGCCGATCCAGTGTTTTGAATAACTTAGGGTCGATTCTATTCGAAAGTGAGTTTCGGGTAGAATCGCGCTCAGAATCGTCCATTTGGTACCCCCGGCCGCTACCCGCTTTCCGAACTTCAGTGCCGCCTTCCATGTCTGCTCCTCCGCAAGGCTGAAAAAAGCCCCGACCGATGCTAACAGAAAGTGGAGAGAATTTCCACTACAAAAACACATCCCCAGCAGTGGACTTGGAGTAGCTATCTATCCTATTGGAAGGGATCGCGAATCAGTGTCTTCCGAATCCAGATGGGAGGATAGGCGACGGCTCTGCGGGACGAAAGAAAGAGACGCACCCTTTGCACAAATCGCAAAGGGCTGCCGCACCCACAGGGTTTGCTTGTGCCTTGAAGCGAGGTCGAGTG
>JASHRI010000005.1 GCA_030037435.1 Candidatus Acidiferrales bacterium
CATTTCGCGCGAATCCTTTCGCTGACCGTTCGACTTTGGGCCAACATGCTGGTGAGCGAACTGATTTACGTTTCGTTTCTAGGTCTTTCGATCGCGCTGTTCGCGTTCCTCGGCCACCTGAATCCGGTGGGATATGTTTCCGTAGTGGCTCCGGTGGGAATTCCGCTGGCGCTGAACCTGTTTCATATTTTCGAGGCGATCCTGCAAGCGTTCATTTTCACGATTCTGGCGATCATTTATCTTGGCCTGGCGGTTGGCGAGGAACACTAATTCGGAATTTTGAGCTGCCAGCGTGAGACCGGTAGCCTCCCAAGGCACGCCGGGAACCACCCACTGGCGGCAAATTCATAACGAGGAGAGAAAATGCTGAAAAAGGCAGCGTGGTTGTTTTCGGCTTTGACGACGATGATGTTGCTGGCACCGGCGGTGTTTGCGCAAGGCGCGGCGGCTGCGGCGGCGGGGCACGTGGATTGGATCGACTTTGCGGCGGCGCTGGCCCTAGGAGTTGCGGCGGCAGGCTGCGGGCTCGGCCAAGGAAAGGCGACCGCGGCGGCTTGCGAAAGTTCGGCGCGGAATCCGGGCGCGAGCGGGCCGATCCGCATCGCGTTTTTCGTCGGCGTGGCGCTGATTGAGTCGTTGACGCTGTATGTGTTCGTGATCGTTCTGATCAAGTAGGGCCATTCACAGCAGAGATTACGCCCGGAGGCTTGCGGCAAGCAGGCTTCCGGGCGTTTTTGTTTTTGGGGGCGAGCGAAAGCAAGAGCAGATTCCTCGTCGCCCCAAAAGCGGGGCTTCGTGGGAATGACAACCTCCCCTAAATGCAAAGCCAGTTAATGCAGGGCGAGGGTGTGGGCGGCGGTGAGGGCCGCACTGTGAAGCGTGCCCGGCAGGATGCCCAAATAGATCGTGAGGACGGCACAGAGAACCAGGGCCACGGCAATGGCTGGAGCAACACGCGTGGGAACGTAGTCCTGATTGGGCGACCAGAAGTACATGGCGATGATCACGCGCAGATAATAGTAGGCGCCGATCACGCTGTTGATCGCCGCGAGAACAACCAGCCAGACGAACCAGGCGCCGTGGGAGCTGTGCACATCGAGCGCACCCTGGAACGCGAAGAATTTTCCGACGAATCCGCCCGTGGCAGGCAGGCCAAGCAGCGAAAGAAGGAATAAGGAGAAACAAGCGGCCAAGGCGGGCTGTTTTATCCCGAGGCCAGCATAATCCTGAATGGACAAGCGACGCTCATCCTGCTGTCCAAGATGCGCGAGGACCAGGAAGGCTCCGACTTTCATCGCCACATAAGCGGCGAGATAGAAGAGCACGGCGGCGACGCCGAATTCCGTGGAGGCAGCGAAGGCGACCAGAATATAGCCCGCATGCGCGATCGAAGAGTAGGCCAGCATGCGCTTGACGTTGGTTTGCACCAGCGCCGCGAGATTGCCGATGAACATGGTGAGGACGGCGGAAATCCAGATGACCCAGAACCACGTGTCGGAAGAAGACGCGAATGAAACAGAGTAGATGCGAATCATCAGCGCGAACGTAGCCGCCTTGGGCGCGGAAGCCAGCAGCGCGGTGACGGGCGTGGGAGCGCCTTCGTAAACGTCTGGCGCGTAGATCTGAAACGGCGCGACTACGACCTTGAACCCAAGGCCGACGAAAATGAGGCCGAGAGCGAGAATGGAGAGCGCGGGAAGATGGCCCTCCTGCGAGAGCGAATTCTGAAGCGCGGCCTGGATCTCGTCGATGCGCGTGGTGCCCGTCGCTCCGTAGACCATGGCAATGCCGTAGAGGAAGAACGCCGTGGCAAACGATCCGAGCAGGAAATATTTGACCGAGGCCTCGTTGGATACCGGCGCGCGGCGGCGGAAACCGACCAGAACGTAGGTGGAAATCGAACTCATTTCCAGGCCGACAAACGCGGTGAGGAGCTCGTTGGCGCCCGCCAGGATGCCCATGCCTGCCGTGGCGAACAAAATCAGAGCGTAGTATTCGCCGCGCTGAATCCCCTCGCGATCGAGATAGTCGAACGAGCCCAGGATGACGAGCGCGGCAGCGGAAATGATGATGAGGTGAAAGAGGACGCTGAAAGCGTCGTTGTTGATCAGGCCACTGTAGGCAAGGCCAGGAGAATGTGCCGTCATGTGGACGCCGACAAGCGCTACGAGCGCGCCGATGAATGCAATCCAGCCGAGAGCGCGGCGCTTTTCACGGGGCATGAACGGATCGGCCAGCATGATGACGATGCCGAAAATGCAGAGGGCGATTTCGGGAGCCAGCCGCTGGAGATTGACGAACTGCTCGGCCATGGCTGGCGTCACTGTGCCACCCGCCTTTCCGCAAATGTGGCGAGCGCAGAATGGGATGAACGGGCCGGCAGAATCACGCGAGGCGGAGCGGCAGCGGGACGGCGATTCGCCTCTTGGGCGCGGTTCAACTGATCGCTCATCTGCTGGAGCATGGCGTTGGTGGAAGTCTCCATGCGGCGAGTAAACAGCGGCGAAGCGACGCCCATGAAGATGATCGCGGCAGCGACGACGACGAGAATCAGGCGCTCGCGATGGGAAACGTCGGGCAAAGTGCGGTTCTTCTCCACGGTGACTGGGCCGAACGCCACGCGCTGGTAGGCCCAGAGCAGATAAATCGCGGAGAGCACCGCGCCGCTGGCGGCCCAAGCGGCCCAGGCGTGGTGCGATTGAAACGTGCCGATCAGAATGAGGAATTCACCGATGAAACCGTTGAGAGGCGGCAAGGCCAGCGAAGATAGCGCAATGAACAGAAAGAAGGCCATCAGAATGGGCATGGGAACGGTGAGCCCGCCAAATTCCTTGATTTCGTGGGTGTGGCGGCGGTCGTAGAGCATTCCGACTGCGAGGAAGAGCGCACCGGTGGAGACGCCGTGGTTGAGCATCTGGTAGATCGAGCCCTGAATCGAGATGGTGCTGAAGGCGAAAATTCCCAGCACCACGAAACCAAGATGGCTGACCGAAGTGTAGGCCACCAGACGCTTCAAATCGTGCTGCACGGTGGCAACGAGCGCGCCATAGACGATACCGATGATCGCGAGAACGGCGATCAAAGGAGCCATGCGATGCGCCGCGGAGGGAAAGAGCGGCAGGCAGAAGCGCAGGATGCCGTAGGTACCGAGCTTCAACATCACGCCGGCGAGAATGACGGAACCGGCCGTGGGAGCTTCGGTGTGCGCGTCTGGCAGCCAAGTGTGCAGCGGGAAGAGCGGCACCTTGATGGCGAAAGCGAGAAAGAACGCGCCGAAGAGCCAAAGTTCGGTGGTAGGCGAAAGCGGAACGCCACGGGCAAGGAAGTCTTCGATCATGGGCAGATCGAATGTGCCGGTATGGCGATAGAGCCACAGAATCGCCACGAGCATCAGAATCGAGCCGAACATCGTGTACAGGATGAATTTCACAGCGGCGTAGATGCGGCGTTCGTGGCCCCACATGCCGATCATGAAGTACATCGGGATCAGCGTGAGCTCCCAGAAAACGAAGAAGAGGAACAGGTCGAGCGAAACGAAGACGCCGATCATTGCGGTTTCGATGACCAGCAGGCAGACGAAGAAGCCCTTGACGTTTTCGTGGATTGAATTCCAGGAGCACAAAATCGCGAGCGGCGTGAGGAAAGTGGTGAGCAGGACCAGGAACAGGCTGATGCCGTCGATTCCGAGATGATAGTGAATCGACGGGCCGATCCAGTTGTAAAACTCCTGGAATTGGTAGGCGGCGTCGGTGGAGTCGAAGCCACGCAGGAGGAGCAGCGAGATCACAAATTCGGCCACGGACGCGGCGAGAGCGATGCGGCGGATCCAGACGTGGTCGTCTGAGCGGAGCACCAGGAGCGCCGCGACGCTCGCCAGCGGCAGAAAGGTGATGACCGTGAGCAGCAGGGATTGTGTTTCCACGCTAGCGCACCATCCCCAGGACTCCGAGCAACAAGATCGTGAATCCCACCGCGCCGATGATGATCCAGGTGGCATAGCTGCGGGCGTTGCCCGATTGCAATTCGCGCAGCTTGCCACCCGATTCGCGCGCTACGCGGGCCGTGCCGTTGACGGCGCCGTCGATCAGGCGTTCGTCCACGCCATGCCAGAAAATGTTGGTCGAAATCCACAGCAGCGGGCGAACGATGAGCGCGGCGTAAATTTCGTCGACGAAATATTTGTTGAAGACGAGCACGTAAAGACCGTGCACGCTTTTCGCGAGACGCTTGGGCGCTTCCGTGTCTTTGATATAGAACCACCAGGCGACCAGCAAACCGATTATTGCGACGATAACGGGCCATCCGGTGAGGGCGTGCACGACGCTCATCGCGGGGCTTGCGGCTTCGGCGGACGCTTCAACCGCGGCTTGCGCGGACAGCGGATACGCGGTGAACACCGGCTTCAGGAAAGTACTGAAGTAGTCGATGCCTCCCGCGAGGTGCGGCAGCGCCAACCAGCCGCCGAAAATTGAGAGGAAGGCGAGGATGGCGAGCGGAATGGTCATATTCTTCGGCGATTCGTGGACGTGGACTTTGTGTTCATCGAAGCGCGGCTTGCCACAGAAGGTGAGGAAAATCAGCCGGAACATGTAGAACGAAGTGAGGCCTGCGCCAATGAGGCCGAGGAGCCAGAGCCACAGATTCGCGTTGGGTCCGGAGTGTGCGGCGTCGAGAATTTCGTCCTTGCTGAAATATCCGGCGAATCCGGGAATCCCGGCGATCGCAAGTGTGGCGATCAACATCGTCCAATAGGTGACGGGAATCTTTTTGCGCAGGCCGCCCATCTTGAACATGTCCTGCTCGCCGCCCATGGCGTGGATCACGCTGCCAGCCGCCAGAAAGAGCAAACCTTTGAAAAAAGCGTGCGTCATCAGATGGAAGATGCCCGCAGCGTAGGCTCCGACGCCACAGCCAAGAAACATGTAGCCGAGTTGCGAGACGGTGGAGTAGGCGAGGACCTTTTTTATGTCGGTCTGCAGAAGGCCGATGGTGGCGGAATAGAGCGCGGTGACCGCGCCGACGATGGCGACGAGAAGCAGCGCGATCGGCGCGCGCGAGTAAAGCGGATTCATGCGCGCGACCATGTACACGCCGGCGGTGACCATGGTGGCAGCGTGGATCAACGCGCTGACGGGCGTGGGACCCTCCATCGCGTCGGGCAGCCAAACATAAAGCGGCAACTGCGCCGATTTGCCGATGGCGCCGATGAAGAGCAGGATGCAGATGGTGGTGAGGACACCGGCATGGCTGATCGTGTCCGGCTGCATCTGAGCGGCCTTGCCGAACATGTCGCCGAACGTGACAGAGCCAAAGGTCCAGAAAGCGAGCAAGATGCCGACGGTGAAGGCGAAGTCGCCAACGCGCGTGGTGATGAAGGCTTTTTTGCCAGCATCGGCGGCGGACTTTTTCAGGAACCAGAAGCCAATCAACAAGTAGCTGCAGAGGCCGACACCTTCCCAACCCACGAACATCACGATCAAGTTGGCGGCCATCACCAGCGTGAGCATGAAGAACGTGAAGAGATTGAGGTAAGCGAAGAAGCGGTAGTAGCCCTCTTCGTGCGCCATATAGCCGGTGGAATAGATGTGAATCAGCAGGCCGACGAAGGAAACCACCAGCATCATGATGACCGTCAGCTGGTCTACTTGCAGCGCAAAGTCGATACGGAAGGGAGACTGGGTAGACGTCCCCGCCGCGATCCAAGTGAAGTAGGACTGCACCCAAGGAATTTGAGCGGCGGCGAGGCTGGAAAACTCGCGCACCAGTTCGGCCACAGCGAGAAATGCCAGGGCGACAGAGCCGATGGCCACGCTGTTGACGGCGGACTTCGGCCAACGCCTGCCGAGCAGGCCGTTGATGGCCGCGCCAGCGAGCGGAAGCGCAAGAACAATCCAGAGATGATTGAGTAGAATCATTAGAACTTGAGCGAGTTGATGCGCTCGGCGCTGAGCGACTGGCGATGCCGCGCGAGCATGATGACGATAGCCAAACCAACCGCCGCTTCCGCAGCGGCCACCACAATGACGAAAAAGACGAACACCAGCCCGTCCATTTGATTATGAGCGCGGGCGAACGCTATGAACGCCAGGTTGATGGCGTTGAGCATCAGCTCGATCGACATGAAAATCGTGATGACGTTGCGTTTGAATACAAATGCCACCACCCCCAGACCGAACAGGACTGCGCTGAGCACCAAATAATAAGAGATTGGAACGACGCTCATTCGTCCCTCCTCGCGAGAATCATCGCGCCCAGCACTGCGATCAGAATCAGAAATGAGGTTGCCTCAAACGGGAAGAGGTAGTGACGGAAAAGCTCGGTGGACAAATCCCAGGTCGAGAGCGCGTGAGCCGGAATCCCGGCGCCACTTGCAACCACGGGACCAACATGCGCGCGATAGAGCCAATGCGCGATTGCGAAAAGCAAAACAAAGCCGAGCGGCAGGCCCACCCACTTCGCGATTTTGCTGAAGTCGGTGCGCTCTTCGGCTTCAGCGTTTAAAACCATGATGACGGTGACAAACAAAACCATGATCGCGCCGGCATACACCAGAATCTGCACGGCGGCGATGAACTCAGCGCCGAGCAGCAAATAAAGCACCGCGAGCGCGATCATGACGAGAATCAACGAAAGCGCCGCATGAATCGGCTCGCGTGCGATGATCAGCAGGACCGCGCCGAGCACGGCGAGCAGCGCGCAGATGAAGAACAATATGAACGGTAGGTTCATCCGTGCCTCATCCAGCCCACCGCGTACCACAGCGCTGTGCCCACCAGATTCGCGAGCGAGACCGGCAGCAATAGCTTCCAGCCAAAAGACATCAACTGATCGTAGCGGAAACGAGGCAGCGTCCCGCGAACCCAGACGTAGAAAAACAAGAAGACCAGAACCTTTGCCGTGAACCAGAATGGCCCTTGAACATAGGGTGCCACCGCCGGCAGCAGACACAGGGCACCGATGACGAGCGATAGGAGCGTGACGACGGTAAGCTGCAGGCGCGCGATACCGCGCATGCGCGTGATCGTGTCGTATGCGCAGTAGATGCCGACAGCCATAAGACCGGCACCGGGCAGGTAGAGTTGCCAGTGCCAGCTATCCGGAAACGGCGAGAGCCATCCGCCGAAGAAAAGGATCGTCGCCAAACACGAGACTGTGACCATGTTCGCGTATTCGGCCATGAAGAACATGGCGAATTTAAAGCTCGAATACTCCGTGTGAAATCCGGCGACGAGTTCAGTCTCGGCCTCGGGCAAATCGAATGGGACGCGGTTCGTCTCCGCAATCGCAGCCGTGAGGTAGCAGAGAAAACCGACGATCTGCGGAAACACGTTCCATTCCGGGAGGAAATGCCACCAGTGGCCGCCCTGGTTTTCAATGATTTGATTGAACTGAAGGCTTCCGGCGATCAGGAGCACGCCGACGACAGATAGCGTGAGCGATACTTCGTAGCTGATCATCTGCGCCGAGCTGCGCAGTCCTCCAAGCAGCGGGTATTTGCTGTTCGACGACCAACCCGCCAGAGCGACGCCATAGACGCCCATAGAAGTGATCGCAAACAGGAATAACAGCCCGATATTGCTGTCCGAGACGACGAAGATTTTCTGCCCATATATGAACGTCTTATCGGGCGGACCAAATGGAATGAAGGCGATTGCCGTGAGCGCAAGCGCCAGCGCAAGAAAGGGCGCGAGTACGTAGACCAGACGGTCGGACGTAGGCGGTGTAACGTCTTCTTTGAAAAGGAATTTCAAGCCGTCGGCCAGCGGCTGCAGCAAGCCGTGCGCACCGACATAGTACGGGCCCCAGCGCGACTGAATGTGCGCGACGACCTTCCGCTCAAACCAGGTGAGGTAAGCCAACGCCGTCATCACAATGAACAGCAGGACGGCGATTTTGATTACCGATGCCACCAGGACTGGATGCTGGGAGATGAACTCCACGGCGTCTCTTTTGCCTCGTTGGTCGAATTGAGCTTGGAACAGTAGCGGCCCAAAGTGCCGCTGGTAAAGAGAAAGTCCTGCGAGGAAAAGACTGAGCCCGCAGGGGGTTCATAAGCCGGCTCGGGAGCCCCGCAGGTAGCCGTTGCAAGCTCCGAACCGCCGGCCAGCAAATTAGCGTGCGAAAGGTCGTAGCCCAACACGTGCTGACGGATTTCGGCGAAGGCCGCCTCAGGCGTTCGGAGGCGAATCGGTGAGCCTAGACCCAACATCCCGAGTTGGTGCGACAAGATACGAAGCAGGTCAAAATCGCTGCGCGGACCCTGCGGATCGACCGAGCGGTGCGTCAATTGCACTTCGCCAGCGGTATTCGTGAGCGTGCCGTCCTTTTCATACGTGGAGGCCGCAGGCAGGACTATGTCTGCACGCTTGGCAGTTTCGGTGAGGAACATATCTTGCACCACGAGCAGTTCGAGCCGCGCGACCAAATCGGTGTCCGCTATGCCAAAGGTTTTTACGGGATTGGCGCCCACCACGTAGAGGACTTTCAGCTTGCCTGCGACGGCAACTTCCATCATGGCGCGAGCCGTGAGACCAGGGGTGGCTGAGATTTCGCCGCCCCAGAGCCTGCCGAAACGAGAGCGCTCCGCGGAATCCGAAAGCGGAGCGTAGCCCGGCAAGCGGTCGGGTAGCACTCCCATGTCGGCCGCGCCGCGCGAATTCGCGTAATCGCCCAGGGCCATGAACTTAGTTTTTCCGCCAAAGCGCGAGCCGAGGGAAACCAGATCGCGAATTGCGGAGCCCTGAATCTCAGCGCCAAAAATGACGACAACATCCTTTTCAGATTCCAGCGCGGCTTTGAGTTGAACCAGCGCCTCCGTAACCTTTGCGTCGAACTGGCCGCGCTCATTTGTGAGCCACTGAATGGTCTGCCGTTCACCGTCTTTGGGGACTTCCGCCACGATCTTCGCCTGGCGATGAATTTTGCTCGGGCGGCTGTTGATGACATAGAGCCGCGCATTGTGATGACGCACGCCCGATCGAATCTGCCAGGCAACCAGCGGATTCTGATTGGTCACGTCGTTGCCGATCAGAAGCACGGCATCCGCGCGGTAGACGTCGGCCATGGTCGCGAGCGAATCCTTGGCCCGCGGTCCGAGCGCGGCCGCAAGGCCAGCGTAGTCCGCTGTGCGATGATGGTCGATATTGTTGGTGCCGAGCGTTATTCGCGCGAAACGATTGAGCAGATAGTTTTCTTCGTTGGTGGTGTGATTCGAGCCAATCACGCCAATGGCGGAAGCACCATGCGTCTGATGCGCCTGCTTCAGCCGACGCGCGACTTCCTCTAGGGCGTCCTCCCAACTGGCAGGCTCCAGCTTTCCGTTGCGGCGGACGAGCGGCTGGCGGATGCGCTCGGCGTGCGTCGTAAAATCAAACGCGAAGCGTCCCTTGGCACAAAGGAACTCGCCATTGATGCCGGAATGGTCGCGGTTATTGGCCCGCATGATTTCGTTGTTGC
>JASHRI010000006.1 GCA_030037435.1 Candidatus Acidiferrales bacterium
GCTTCGAGTGGGCGAGAAACTAATTGAAGAGCTCTTTTATCCGAATGAAGTGGTACACGCCACGCGCTTTGACGAGATCAAAATAACGCGCGGCACAATTCATGGCTGGCATGACCTGCAGCGCCTCTTGCGGGAACTGAAGGATTCACTCACCATCGACGGCGCGGCGCCGGTTCGCGCCAAACTCGGCGAGATCGTTCCCGAATACTCATGCGAAACCAAATCCACGGACTCTTCAGACCAACCGATTTTGCAATCACGTTCAACCGTGGAAGGCTAGCCCCGACTCCCCGAACTTTCCCTGCCGCGCCCTTCACCCTGCCCCTTAGAATGCCCTAGGCTCAATTTCTGCCCCAAGCAGTTTCCTGCCTAACTCCGCTCCGGCCTTTCTCCTTCGCTCCGCAGCACAATCAGTTCGCCGCCACCGCGTGCCTTGCTCCCGGAACAAAAATTACTGTAACTACGACACTCATAGGGGTATGTATTGGTCTTTGAATTCCCCAGGAGGAATCCATGAACCCAATGGGGCAAAAAATAGTCGCCACGATCGCATTGGGAACTTTTGCGTTGGTTATCGGGCTCGGCGAGTTGCGGCAGGCGCAAGCGCAGGAGACCAAAGAGCCGTATCCAAGCATGGCTCCGCTTGATCAATACCTAATGGATCGCAACGCCGAGATTGCCATGGCGCGGAGTGCGGCCCCGGAGGCCATCTCGCGCGATGCCACTGTCCTCGTCCTGGGAAGGCATGGCTATGAAACCGCGGTGAAAGGTAAGAACGGTTTCGTGTGTGTCGTGGAGCGAGGGTGGATGGGCCCATTCGATGGCGAATTGGCCGCTAATTTTTGGAACCCTAAACTTCGAGGCCCGATCTGCTTTAATCCGCCGGCTGTCCGCTCCATTCTGCCGATGACGTATAAAAGAACGGAGATGGTATTGGCTGGTCAATCCAAAGGTCAGATCAAGGAGGGTATCAAGACATTCATAAAGCAAAAGCTGCCGCCTCTGGAGCCTGGAGCCATGAGCTACATGATGTCGAAAGAGCAGTACCTTACCGATGAAGGCCAACACAACTGGATGGCTCACCTGATGTTTTACACTCCTCTCATGAAAGGTTCCGTTTGGGGTGCGGATCTGCCTCACTCTCCCGTCATGCTGAGCCCACAGTTCGATGGCGCTCCGGAACCAATCGACGTATTCATGATTCCCGCGGGGTGGTGGTCGGATGGAACGCCGGACCCAGTCAAGTCGGATTAGCAATGCGAACCAATGCGAGCGGTGTAGTTCTCAAGATCCTGGCGGACTGTCACCAAAGCAGTCGGATATGCACCAAAACAGGGCACGACTGTCACTAATTGGGCCTGCAAGTTACAATGTTTCAAGAAGTTAATTTCGGAGGGGTGGGTGAGCGGTTGAAACCGGCGGTCTTGAAAACCGTTAGACCCGAAAGGGTCTCGTGGGTTCGAATCCCACCCCCTCCGCCATTCACTTTGAGCTTCGCCTAAAATCCTCGCGCATCCGACCGTTTCGGATCTCGCCGCCGGGACTGAAAAGCCCTTTTCTAGACAAACCGGCATCTCTTCTCCGCTTTTCCTCTCGCAGGCATTCTCTACGTAGTTTCCACAATTGACAGCAATTTGTCCTCACGCTAACTTGGATCGTTTTTGTTGTTCGCGCTGAAGCTGCTGGGCGCGCACAACACGCACGAAACGCATGCGGCGGCCCGCACGCTCAGTGTGTTTCTGTTCGTGCACGGACGAAAGGGGGAACGGCGTTGCGATCAATCGAAATTCTAACCGAAACTCAAAATCGAATAGACTTGCTCCTAACTCGGACAAAACAAACGACGGCGACCTGTTCTAACCGAAACTCCCCTTACGTGCCGAGCGAAGCTTTGGCGAAATACTCAAAAGTCCTCCGGCGGCCCGTGAGCATCACGGGTGGAAACGCGCAGACCTCCCGTTTCTCGCTCCGCTTTCGGCGCTGTGCTAGAGTCGTTGACACTTCGATGGACGCGCCCGCTATCTCCACCGAGAATCTGACGCGCCGCTTTGGCGGCCTTCTCGCCGTCGACCGCATTAACCTGCGCGTCACTCCCGGTCAGTTCTTCGGTTTCCTCGGCCCCAACGGCGCCGGCAAATCCACCACGATCAAAATGCTCACCGGCCTGCTCGCGCCATCCTCCGGACGCATCGAGATACTCGGCCGCGATCTCGTCGCCGATCCGGTAGACGTGAAGCGCCAAATCGGCGTGGTTCCCGAAGGTATGGCGCTCTTCGGCCGGCTTACCGGCGCGGAGTACTTGAATTTCGTCGGTCGCATGTACGGCCTCGATCGCGCCACTGCGGCGCAGCGCACCTCCGAATTGCTCGAATTCATGCAGCTCGCGGATCAGCCGAAGGCGCTCGTCACCGACTACTCGCACGGCATGCAGAAGAAATTGGCGCTCGCCGCCGCCGTGATCCACGGTCCCAGGATTCTTTTTCTCGACGAGCCTTTCGAAGGCGTCGACGCCCTCGCTTCCGGCACGCTTAAGGCCATGCTTCAGCGGATGATCGCGCGCGGCGCCACGATTTTCCTTACCTCACACGTCCTCGAGATCGTCGAGCGCCTCTGCAGCCACGTCGCCATCATTCATCGCGGCCAACTGGTCGCCCAAGGCTCGCTCGAAGAACTTCGCGCCGGAGTCCAGGCGCAGACCGCTGTCGCTGCCGGCAACGGAGCGTCATCGCAATTGCCCGCCGCCGCGCCCGGCGAAAAACTCACGCTCGAGGAAATTTTCCTGCGCATCGTTGGCGGTTCGCGCATCGCCGATCAGGAACTTTCATGGCTCGGCTGAACTCCTCCGAGGCGCTCGCCTGGCCCGAAGCCCGCGAACAATTTGCCGCTATCGCGCAGCTTCGCTGGCGAATTTTCGTCAATTCCCTACGCACCCTTCGTGGACGCCTCGAGCTCGTCTCCTGGATTCTGGTGGGCTTCGGCTACACCGTTGCGGGCCTTGGTGGAATGGCCGGACTCGCTGCCCTGTCGTGGTTTCTCGTGTCCCACAGACACGCTCAGTGGTTCGCGGCCGTGTTCTGGGGTGTGCTTCTGTACTGGCAACTGATACCGCTGATGGCCTCGGCGTTCACGGAAACTTTCGACTCGTCAAATTTCCTGCGCTTTCCGCTGCGCTATCGCTCTTACGTTTTCCTTCGCATGGTTTACGGCGTGCTCGATCCCACCACGCTGGTCGGTACGCTCTGGCTCATTGGCGTAGCCTTGGGCGTCGCCATCGCCTCCCCAATCCTGTTGCCGTGGGCCGTGCTGGTGCTCGCCGCATTTTGGATTCTCAACACTCTGCTGGCGCGCATGATTTTCGCTTGGCTCGAACGCTGGCTCGCTCGCCGCCGCACGCGCGAATTGCTCGGTCTTCTCTTCTTCCTCTGCATCATCGGGGTGCAGTTCATCTCGCCGCTCGTGCAGCACTATGGCAAAAATCACGCTCGGCCCGGCATCCCGGCATTCACTGCGCAACTTCTCGCCGTTCAGCGCGCGCTTCCGCCCGGGCTTGCGGCGGAATCGTTCGCCCGCGCAGCCGAGCGCAACGTCACGCTCGCCCTCGGATCGTTCGCTCTGCTCTGCGCTTATGGCGGCGCATTTTTCTGGCTGCTCGAGATACGCCTGCGCGCGCAGTACCGCGGAGAAAATCTTAGCGAATCAGTCGCACGCGCAGCACCGCGCGAAAAGGGACACCGCATCAAGTTGGGATGGGATCTGCCGGGAGTCTCCGGGCCAGTTGCGGCGATCTTCGAGAAGGAATTTCGCTATCTCTCGCGCAGCGGCCCGATGCTCTTCACACTGGTCATGCCGGTCGTAATCCTTCTGATTTTTCGTTTCACGCCCGCACCTCCGCGCGGCCTCCATCATCACGCCGCGTTCCCAATCGCAAGTCTGGCCTTCCCGGCGGGTGCTGCGTATGGCCTGCTGGTCCTCACCAATCTCGTCTACAACTGCTTCGGTTTCGAGGGCGCGGGTGTGCAGTTCTATTTCGCGTCGCCGGTGCGTTTTCGCGAGGTCCTGCTCGGCAAAAATCTCGCGCAGGCCGCCGTGCTGGTGCTCATTATGTTCCTGGTGTGGGCTGGAGCGTGCCTGATGTTCGGGCCGCCGCCAGCGAGCATCGCGCTCGCCACGGTCGTGGGAATCGCTTTCGCCGCAACAGTAAATTTCGGCGTAGGAGACGTGATGTCGCTCTACTCGCCGAAGAAGGTGGACTACTCGGCGTTCGGCAAGCAGCGCGCAGCGGGACTCACCGTTCTGGCAAGCTTCGTTGTTCTTGGTATTGCCCTGGGCATCGCTGCCGTCGTGGCGCTGCTGGGGTTCAGCACCGGTCGGATGTGGCTCGCGATTCTCTGCCTGTTGGTGCTTGCAGCCCTCGCGTTTGTTGGCTACGCGGCCGTTCTCGCCCGCGTCGACCGCCTGGCTATTACGCGCCGCGAAGCTTTGCTCGCCGAACTCTGCCGCGCTTCCTAGTTATGGCTGCTCTAGTTGGTTGCGCGTTTCAGGAACGCGTCGATGCGCGCGTTCGCCTGTGCACCGAGCGGCATCGGCATCAGGTTAAACGCGTGCGCTCCTCCCGGATACAGCGCCAGCTCCGCTTCATTTCCCGCCGCGATCCATCGCGCGTAGAGAAACAGCGAATCGTCGAGCAGCGGATCGAGCGTGCCGACGGTGAACAGCGCAGGTGGCATGTTTTCGAGTCGCGCGTAAAGCGCCGAAACATCCGGATCGCGCGGACTCACATTCTTCGGCAAATAGGCCTCGCAGAACTTTTGTATGCTCTTCTTTCCCACCAGCAGTCCCTTCTCGGGTGTCAGCGTTTGGCTCGGCGTCATCGACGAATCGAAATTCCCGTAGGAAAGATTCGCGGCGCGAAATCCGGTGTAGCCGTGCCGGTCTCGCATGCGCAGCAGCGTGGACGCGGAAAGCGTCGCCCCCGCCGATTCGCCGCCGATGGTAAGCACGTCCGTCCCAAATTCTTTCTGTCCATTTTTCACCAGCCACAGCGCGACGGATTCGCAGTCGTCCCATGGCGCAGGATAGGGATTTTCAGGCGCCAGCCGGTATTCCACGCTCGCGCACGCCATTCCGGTGTTCTGCACGATGCGCTCTAGCATCGGGTCCTGCGTCTCCGCCGAGCCCAACACCAATCCGCCGCCGTGGATGTGGATGTAAACGCCCTTTGCGCGTTCGGGCGCTATCACGCGAACCGGAATCTTGTGTCCGCCCTTTCCCTCAACCGTGATCGTTCGCGCTCGCTCGGATTTCGGAGCCAGCGGAAAGGGTCCGCGCCCACTCGCAGCCGCCTCGCGAAACGCGGGCGCGCCCACGTCCCACCAATCCGGCGCACCGGCCGTCGCCTTGCGAAACGCTTCGTTCGCCGCCAGCGTCTCTTGCGAAATCGCGCTCGGCTTGAAAACCGCCGGATCAAGCGGATTGCTCTTTGCAGCCGCTGCTTCACTCATTGTTATGCCTCCTATTCGCTGTCTGCTGCGGAGCCTACACCATCCCGCGCTCGCCCGTCCATTTGCAGCCGCCACCAAGACGCGTCATTTCTCCGCGCAGAGGTTCAGTTAATTCCGCGTGGCCTGGCGCTGCAGTCCCTTGTCGTACATCGCTCCGTAACTCAAATACTGCTTTATCGGATCGCTCACGTAGCTGATCTCGACTTTCTCCACCTGCCCATCCTTTGCAATTTGCGGCGTCAGGACGGAATAAACACCGGCCCAGGAACTCGGCAGGTTCAGCTTGTTGTAGCGTTCCATCACCTGGTCGCGCAGCGCAGGATCGAAATGGACGCCGTACTTGTCCACCAGCGCCTTGATCGCGTTGTAATCACCTTCGGCCTTGATGCGCATCAACTCACTCAGCAGCATTCCCACACCCTGGCGCATCTTCGCGTAGTCCTTTACGCGGATATACGTTTTCCCGCCGCGATTGAATTGCTCGATGCCTCCGGTTTTATCCATGATGTATCTCGCAATCAGCTGGCGATCACGCATGTGATCTTCTTCGATCTCGTTGCCCTTTGGCACGCGCCGAAGTTGGACTAGCGCCACCACAGCGGCGGAATCGTACATCGCTTTCGCTACTTCATCCTGATTCGAGATCAGCCCCAGCTCTTTCAGTTTCGGATCCCACACGTTCCACAGCGCCATCAAGTCGGCGCGTCCCTCCTCGAGCGTTGAGAAATATTCCTTCAAATAAGGCTCCGCGCCGTTTTTCAGCCGCGGACTCAGCTTACCCGATCCGTGGCCGATCACTTCGTGCAGCGCCGTCATCAGGTCTTCTGCTTCTTCGCCATATTTTTCGTGCCGCTCGATCTCCTGCTGCGACGAGTAAAATTCCTTTGCTGTCGCATATCCCGTGGCGTGATCGAAGGCATGGCTCGCTGCCGTGAACAGAAAGTTCTTCGAACCGTATTGTTCGCGGATCACGTTTTCGTTCGGCAGATTGTCGCCGATGGTGGTCACGGCGAAGTCGCCTGTCTCGATGGTCGTTTCCACTGCCTTTACCACTGGCTTGCTGAATTCGGTCTTTTTGTACTTCGCGTCCCACGGCGCCTTCTGTTCGAAATACGCGGCGTTGCTTGCTAGCGCCGCCATTTTTTCGCTCACCGGCTTGTCCGTCACGGAAACGAAGCTCTGCGAGCTGCCCTTCGCTCCGCGCGCGTCGCGATAAATCTCGATAAAGCCATTCGCGAAATCCACCGCCGGATCGTCGCGCACCCAATCAGCGTCGAATTTCAGCCACGCTTGAAAATCGCCCGTCTGGTAATAATCGATCAGATCTCCGATCACCTGCGCCTCTTGCGGATCGGCGAGAGCCTTGGCCTTTTCCAAATATCCGTCTGCTTTTTTCAAATAAACGGCATAGAGGCCCGGCGGCACTTTTCCGTCCGGCGTTCCAGCGCGATACACTTCCTCGCGCAGTTTTCCGTCTCGCCCTTTCACCACGCGGGAATTCAGCGCATGCGCCTCCTGGAGATTCTTCAAATCGGCAAGCGAAATTCCACCCTCGTAAAACGTGTTCGAGCTGGCTTGCACGATGTCCAGACCGCCGCTGGGAGTTTTCGCCGTGTCCATCGGCTCGAAATTCGGGTCGAAAAACGACGCCTTCAATTCATCCAATTCCTTGTCAAGCTCCGCCGCGGTCGCGATCGGCGCTAGATTGGCGTAAGCCGTTTTCATCGCGCCGTGCCGCTGCGCCGTCAAAGCAACAGCCCTCAATTCGTCAAATGTGAAGGCCGGCAGAAATTTCTGCGAGGTGTAATCGTCGTGGTTGCCGCGATTCGCCCAGAAAAGTTCGGCGAAATCCGTGATTTTCTTCATCGTTTGCGGATCGATTCCCTCGGGATGCGCCACGATTTCTTCGAGCAGCCTTTTTTGTCGCAGCCCGTAACTCGATAGCTGATCGTAAATGATCGGATCGATCGCGATCGACGCCTGCTGCAGCCAGTAGGCCAGCGCCTGCTGTTTTGGAGTGAGCGACGAAAAGCTATTCGCGCGAATTTCGAGGAACCCAGTGTCGCCCACTCGCGCGACCACGGGACTTTTCTGCCCCGCTTGCTCGGCTTGGCCGTAGGCCGCTGGCAGCGCCATCGACACCAAAATCAAAGCTGCGATGCAGTATTTCATCGTCGCCTCCGCGCGGATTACGTTACCTGCATTGCGCAGCGCCTGCAAGCGCCGCTCGCTTCAACTATCGCAGATAAACCATGCCCAATCGTGTTAGTTTCAACCACGCCATGAACATCGGTTTAAGACGCGGAAATCCGGAATT
>JASHRI010000562.1 GCA_030037435.1 Candidatus Acidiferrales bacterium
CACGGCTATGGGTCGACGGAGCTTCGCTGCGGCGCCGACGATCCCCTCGTGCACCGGAATCACAGATTTTTCCTGCACGCGCTGGCCAAATTTCACCGACACGCTGCGGCGAAACACTCCCGCAGCTTCGTCCGCCAGAAAAATGCTGAAGATCTGATAGTCGATCAGGCGTTTGGCGAGCTCGGCGGCTCGGCGTAACACTTCCTCAACCTCAAGGGTGGCGCTGGTTTCACGGCCGATTTCGTTGAGCAGCAGAAGCGTTTGGGCCTGCTTGCGGGCGTTTTCAAACAGCCGGGCGTTTTCCACCGCGGTGCCGATACGGCTGGCGACCAAGGTGAGAATCGTTTGTTGGTTTGGCGTGAAATAGTCGGCCTGCCGGCTTTCGATATCCATCACGCCGATCACGCGCCCGCGAACGATCAGCGGCACGGCAAGCTCCGAGCGGACGCCGTCCATCGCGGCCAAATAACGCGGATCGTGCAGCACGTCGCCGACGCGGATCGGCTGACCGGTGGTGAAAGCGGCTCCGATAATGCCGTCGGCGAGTGGAATTCGCCAGTGTTCGACGACCTCCGGTCGATGACCAATCGCGAAGCGAAGGTAAAGCTCGTTGGTATTCTCGGTCGGCAGAAGGACGGCAAAAATCTCAAAGTCGATCAGGCGCTTGATCTGCGTGGCAGCGCTCGATAGCACCTCGTCCAGATTGAGCGAGGCGTTGATTTCCTGACCGATTTCCGCGAGGACCGCAAGGGTCTCCGCAGGCATCTCCAGGGCCGGATTGAGTTCGGCGTATTCCATGTGCATGTCGTGAACGTGCGCGGAAGCTTCGGCCACGGCGCGGCACAAAGCCGCAGCGCGTGGCGCGACCCCGAAACGCCTGGCGCCAGCGGAACAAGTCATTATAGCAGGCAGACAATCTGAGCCTGAGGGATACGTTCAGCGGCAACTTTGGGCAGGGAGCCACATGGATGAGCTATCTCGCGCGGCCTGAACCACTTGGAGGGGCGCCGAAGGCCAGGTTCGACAGCTTTCAGTGAACGTGACGGTGATTCCGGGTTAGTACGCACACATCCTTAAGATTCCGGTATCGCTCGGCATAATCGAGCCCGTAGCCGACGACGAATTCGTCTGGGATCGTAAAACCGACGTAATCGGCGGAAACCGGCCGCCGGCGCCGCGCGGGCTTGTCGAGAAGAGCCGCGACGCGCATGGTTTTCGGCTTACGCTGACGCAGAATGCGCAGCAGATAGTTGAGCGTAAGGCCGGTATCGAGTATGTCTTCCACAAGGATGACATTCAGTCCGGCGATACTGCTATCGAGGTCCTTCAGCACTCTCACCTGGCCGGATGCTTCGCGCCGCTTGCCATAGCTCGACACTGCTATGAAGTCGATGGAAGTCTCAAGACTAATTTCGCGGATTAGATCCGACAAAAAAATGCACGCACCTTTGAGAACGCCCACCAAATGAACGCGCTGGCCGCGAAAATCTCGCGTGATCTGGCGCGCCACTGCGCGAACGCGCCTCTCGATTGTCGAACGCCGAATCAGCGTTCTTAATTTCACGGGCTTCCGCTTTGCTTTTCGAATCCGCGCCATCGCGCTCGCACTTTCGTCACGAAGGCGGCTACTCTATCTCAGCGAATTGGAGCGGACAAGCATGGCGCGAATTTCATCGGCCGGCGCGGATGGCGGGCCGCGAAATGCTAATCTATTGGTGAAGCAAACCCCAAGGAATTGCGGCGTAGGCGCGAAAGCGCTTCGCCGGCCGAGAAGGAGCGACCTAGATGTCATCTCGCGTATGGGACTCGAGCCTGGAGCATTTTCGCAACTCGGTGGCGAGCGCCGAACCGGCACCGGCGGGCGTAGCGGTATCAGCCGCGACTGCGAGCTTTGCCTTTGGACTCCTGACGAAAGTGCTCAAGGTGAGCGGCCGCCGAAAGGATTTTTCGGGGGACGCAGCCAAGCTCAAAGCTCTTTCGAGCAGCGCCACAAAAGAATCCAGGCGCATGCTTCAGCTCGCCGAGGAAGACATCGCCGCATTCAACACCTACATGGCCAGCGCCAGGCTGCCGCACACCAACGATCGCGAACGCGCACGGCGCCAGCGGGCAATCGACTCCGCCGTGCGCAAGGCGATTGACGTGCCGCTCGACGCTGCGCGCACCGCAGCCGCCGGCCTTGCGCTCTGTGCAGACGCCACGAGCATGGCTCACATCGGCGTGATGGCGGATTTAGGCGCCGCGGCGTCGCTGCTGGCCAGCGCGATGCGCGTATTTCTTCTCTGCGTGGATTCGAATATTCGCCAGCTAGCCAGCGACGCGTCTAAATATCGCGCCGAAGTGGCCGGCTGGGCCGAGCGCGAACACAAAGCGCTGCGTCAGGCGGAAGACGTGCTGAAGCATGCGACCGAAGCGATTAGCGCCGCGCACAGCAAACACGCGTGACCCGCGGCCTCCGTGTAATGGCTTGATTCCGACGCCTGGTGCCCCAGCTCGAAAACTTCAGGAAAGGCCGACTACGCGGCCGGTGGCCAGGTCGAGATCGATGTCGTAGTAACCAGGGCGCGTGGACAGGCCGGGCATGGTGCTCATCGTGCCGAGCAGCGGATAGACGAAGCCCGCGCCCACGCTTGCTCGAACGTCGCGCACCTTCACTGTGAAGCCGGTCGGAGCACCCTTCAGATTCGCATCGGCGCTCAGGCTCAAGTGCGTTTTCGCCATGCAGATCGGAATCTTGTCAAATCCGAGGCGCGTGTAAAGAGCGATTTTCTGTTCGGCCTCGGGACTGTATTCGACCGCCGAGCCGCCGTACATTTCCTTCACGATGGTCTCGATTTTCTGCTTAATGCTCATGTCCAGCGGATATAGGAATTTGAAGTTGCTGGGCTTTTCGCAGGCCGCGACCACGGCTTTGCCAAGGTCCACCGCTCCAGCGCCGCCCTGGGCCCAGTGGTTCGACATCACCGCATCGACAGCGCCGGCCTTCATGGAAATTTTTCGCACCAGGTCGACTTCTGCC
>JASHRI010000059.1 GCA_030037435.1 Candidatus Acidiferrales bacterium
GCCATTGCGCCTGCGTCTGATCGTCAAGCCAGTATTGTCCTGGTACAGTCACTCCCCCCGTGTCGAGATTGTCGTTGGGCACGTTCGGGAGGCCCGCGCTGGCCTCCGTCAGCAACTTCCGATAATCGTCAAGGCTGACGTTGAAACTGTCTTCGAACATGGCCTCCGTCTGGGGCGTTGGCGGCCGAAGCTCCAGAACTTTTAGAGGGCCTATTTTGGGTATGATTTTCAAAAAAAACGCGAGCATTTTATCGCTCAGGCTGGGCCCCTTATAATCGTTTCCCCAGTTTTTCTGGTAGCTGGCGCGCGACAGATTGTACAGAAACTTCCGTTTCGTCATTCCCGGCTGGTCCTTCTCGATTTCGCTCCTCTTCAGGCTCCAGGCGATGCGCGTGGCCTTGGGAATCAGTTGGCTCACATCGTGACGGTAAGAGCCGAGCACTTTATCCTCATCGCTAAGCACGACCTTGAGATCCAATCCGTAGGTTTCCTGGAAGGCTTGCTCCAGTAAGGGAACAGAAACCCCAAAGCCAATTAAGTCGTGATAGGCATCGGGAGCGTAGCGTCCATTCGCCACCTGCACCACGTCAAATCCGAATTCCGTCTTGATATGCGCTAGCGGGTTTTGTTCGTACGTAATCCAGTCGCCATACTTCTTTTCCAGCTTCGGATAGAGGATCGGGACGGCGCGATTTGTACCGAGACGGTGGCCGTTGTTGTCTGCCGCGTAGTGGGCCATCGCGCCAAGCGCGAAGGCATAGCCATCCAGATCCCTGGAATCGCGGATCAATGCCATGACAAAATCGCCACTGCGCACATAGTGCGTTAAATTGCTGAAGAGGTGGCTTCCGTGCGGGTAGTAACCCATATCCTGGATAATCGCGCCGCCATACGCATAGCCGTGCGCTTCCTTCAGTTGGGCCTTGGTGGCATTCGGGAAACGCTTCAATAGCAACGGCCGAATCGTTGTGTCCCATGCGCTGTCAATGATCGCCTCGTGTGCGAGCACGGAATAAGCGGCAATTTGTTGTGGCCAAATGCATGCAATGAATAGCGCCAGGAGTAACGCGCAGACCTTGGCTGACCAGCACCGGTCCCTGCCGCTCGGCATTCGATTCATCTTGGCCATCTAGGTATCAATCACTGATCAGGAGCCGAGTTGCCGCGCTTCGACGCGCAGCTTTGGATTCAAAAATGGAGTGATCGCCGAAGGCTGGGTCTCAATCGCAAAAAGATAGCGGCGACAGTCTAACACCGGTCCGCCTGAATCTTTAGGCAGGATTCATTCTCCGTCGCGAGTCGCACCGGGAACATTCCGCGGACGCTGTTGCACAGGTAGATTGCATCCGCTGAAGCGAGATCCCCGAGGGTCAAAACGTCTTCGCGCGCGTCCGGATGATTCTTCAAGAAGTATGCTCGATATGTGCCGGCCAGAAGGCCGCAGGCGAGCGCGGGCGTCCGCCATGCGCCATCCTTGACTAGAAAAACGTTGTGAATAGCTCCCTCGGTTAATTCATCCCGTTCGTTGAAAAAAAGGGCGTCATCGCATTTTGCGCTCCGGGCAGCGGCCAGTTCCTCGTTGTACATCTTCCGGTGAGTCGTCTTGTGGTAAAGGAACCGGTCGTTACGAACGGTGCGGCGCCTGGAGAGTTGAACCCGCCCAAAGCACGTCGTATCGAGACAACTATGCTCGACTTCGAGCGAGCCATCCTGGGACAGCAGCAGCCGAACCCGTTGGCGCGGACCCTCGAATTGCGTCTCAATCCGGTGCAGCGCTTCGCGCAACTTGGGCTCGTCAAACGGGAATCCAAAATAATCGGCCGACGCACGCATGCGCTCGAGATGCTCTTCCAGAAGCCAATAGCTGTCCTCCCAACGCAGCGTTTCGATAATCTGAAAGTCCGGAGCGCTCTGCGCCAGGAAGGCCGCCTTCGATTCGCACTCCTTCCACTCCGCCCCGCTCGACGAGTCGTAAGTGATGCCGCCGCCCACTCCCATGAGCCCGCGGCCGTCGCGCACCGAAGCGGTGCGAATCGCCACGTTGAATTGCGCCCGATCGGAAGCGAAATACCCGATCGCTCCGGTGTATACGCCGCGTTCCGAATTCTCTAATTCCGAAATCACCTCCATAGCGCGAATCTTCGGGGCGCCGGTCACCGACCCGGACGGAAACAGGGCTTTTACAATGGATTTTGGCGAGCAATCGTCGCGCAGCTCTCCCTCGATCGTCGAGGTCATCTGCCAGATCGAGGGAAAGCGCTGGGCTTCGAACAGGCGGGGCGTTCTGACGGTTCCGGCCTGACAGATGCGGCCTAGGTCGTTGCGCATCAGATCGACGATCATCACGTTCTCGGCGCGGTCTTTCTCTCGCGCCTCCAGTGCTTTGCCTTGCCTCGCGTCGTCTTCCAGAGTCAATCCGCGGTCTGCGGTGCCCTTCATCGGCTTCACGACGATGTGTTTTCCGCGAATGCGAAAAAACAGTTCCGGCGACAGTGAAACGATTTGCTCGCTCCCTGTGTTCACAAACGCGGCATACGGCACTGGATGCCTATGGCAGAGTGCGGTAAACAATTGCCACGCATCGCATTTCGATTCGAAGGCGACTCTGTAAGTGAAATTGACCTGGTAAACGTCGCCCGCTGCGATTAGATTCCGGATCGCTTCGATCGCCTCGCCGTAATTCTCGCGTGCGATCATCGAGGAGGTGCTGTGTACAATCTCTTCCAAATCGTCGTGGGGGACTGAGGTCTGGCCAAGCGTAAAAGCGCGATCGTACAGGCCGAACCACGACAAAGGGCCGCCATCCGGTGCGAGCAGGCGATGCAACTTCGGTTCGAGCGCGTATCCAGCTTCATAGCGCAGAAACCCCGCGGCTTCACCGCCGATGTGAACCTGCCGGTCAATGCGTGCAAGCGACTGTTCGAGGGCCCGCGAATCGATGGGTTGCAACACTTCCGTCGGCTCGCGGTAGATTCGCCAACCCGATTCCTCAAGCAGCAAAATAAAGCCCGGCTCGGCCGCCCACTGCGATAGCGCCTCAATTTCGAACGTAAGCGACTTCTCCGTTACTCCCATTTCGCTGTTTCTCACTTGCCGGACGGGCGCACTGTTCGTGGCCGCCAGTACCCAACTCGCTTGTTGCGCAGCAATGTATACAACAGTCTACATCACAGCCAAACACCATCAAACTGCAGCACTTCGAGTCCGTCGCTACCGCACTTTTGAAGCCGGTGCAATAGCGAAAAAGCGTCAGTCGATGTCGTCGTGGGTCTCCGGCAAGCGATTGGATGCGGGACGGGCGAATGCGAAGCGGATCAAAACGTAGGAGATAATCGCAAAGACGGCGGCGAACAGTAGCACGATCATGGCGCCCCCCAGGCCCTCGCCAAAATCCATCTGGCCGTTGTGCAAGGTGCCGCCACTTCCGGTGAACAGTTTCGTGTAGAAATTCACCGGTGCAAAAATTGCCAATACTCCGGCAACCAGCCCGCCGATCCCGCTGATCAGTCGAATAAGAAGCCGGGTCACACGAGTGCTCCATATCTCATGATCTAACGATACCAGAGTGCCGCAGCTATGTGATTTGCGATGGTGATAGAGAGAGTCGCCGGAAGGCTTACCGCGTGCGTTCGTCCCGTTCGATTTTTCCGTCGCGCAGGCGGATGGTTCGGTGCGCGTGCGAGGCAATATCGGGCTCGTGAGTGACTAGGATGATCGTGTTGCCGCTCTCATGCAGTCGCGCGAAGAGTCCCATGATTTCTTCGCCGGTTGCCGAATCGAGGTT
>JASHRI010000060.1 GCA_030037435.1 Candidatus Acidiferrales bacterium
ACAGTTTGGATGTGCGCATTTCTTTGCATTCGCGGCCATAATGCCTCCGTTCGTGTGATCTGCTCTCAGGAAGCCTAGCCGTATTTCGCATTTCAACGGATCGGGTGAAACGCGTAAAAGGACGCGCGGGTAACGGGACAATCGACCCCGGGTCGAACGGCGCCTTCTAACTAATGAGCAGATAAGGGCTTACCTGAAACGTACCCTGCGGGCAGCCTCCGGTACCTTCGTTCTATTTCGCCCGTCATTCCCAAAATGGATCATGTCGTGCTCATTCGAAGTGGCAAACGAACGCCCCATTCATGTTCAAATACCTGGCTAATTTCCGTCTGCGAACTAAGTTCCTACTATCGCTCATCTTAGTCACCGCCGGCCTCACCTGTGCCACCCTTCTTCTTGTTCGCCATGCAGTCCAGGTCCAAATGCAACGGGAAGTCGAGCAGGACGCACGCAACGCGATCCTGACGTTCCAGGTCCTTCAACACGAGCGCGATCTCGCCTTAAGTCACAAGGCCGATTTGCTCGCCGCGCTGGCGTACATGCGAAACGGCGATCCGTCCACGATCCAGGATTCCAGCGAGGATCCCTGGTGGTCCGACGATTGCGACCTGTTCCTGCTCGCAGACAGCAGCGGCAAAATCGTAAGTTTGCACACCACGATTCCGGGTTTTTCGGATTCAGCAGCGGAGGACATGCTTCATCGCTCCTTGCGAAGGCGGGCCAGCACAGGGTGGTGGTTCAGCGGCAGTAGGCTGTATCAGGTCGTGTTGCAACCAATCTCGAATGGGTCTTTGAAAAGCTCATCTTTGGGTACCGTCGTCGTCGGCCACGAAATCGAGTCACGCGAAGCAAATGACCTTCGCCGAATTTCCTCGAGCGATGTTGTCTTTCGCTACGGCGACGACGTTGTTGTCAGTACTTTCGCGCCGATTCAGGAAGAGGAGTTGGCGCAAGGAATCAAAGGCCGGTCCGTGCCGAGTCAGATCCGAGTCGAAGATCAGAAATTCTGGGCGCGCTCCGTCGATCTCACGCCTGGCCTGGAACCCGCCGTGAGCCTCACCATTCTGAAATCGTACGGCGACACCGCGGCCTTGCTCGCCAGGATGAATCACCTGCTTCTTGGCCTAGGTTTGCTCGGCGTGTTTGCTGGCGCGGCACTTGTCTTCATGATTTCAGACACCTTCATCCAACCTCTGGCGCGCCTTGCTATCGGCGTACGCGCCCTCGAAGAGGGGAATTTCACCTACCCCCTCGAAGCCGACGGCGGCGATGAAGTCGCCCAGGTGACGCGAGCCTTCGACCGCATGCGCAACACGCTGCAGCGAAATGAAACGCAGCGGCAAGCGCTGGAAAATCAACTTCGACAGTCGCAAAAAATGGAAGCCATGGGCCAGCTTGCTGGCGGTGTGGCTCACGACTTCAACAATTTGCTCACCATCATCAAGGGCCACAGCGGGCTTTTGATAGATCGCTTGCCCTCCACGGACCCACTGCGTGCGAGCAGCCAGCAAATCGACAAGGCGGCCAATCGCGCGGCGTCCCTCACTCGTCAGCTCTTGGCTTTCAGCCGAATGCAGGTACTCCAGCCCAAGATCCTCGATCTCAATTCGCTTGTCTCCGAAATGGGCAAATTGCTCTCGCGCTTGATCCGCGAAGACATTGCCTTTTCTTTCCGCCCCGACGAAGCTATCAAGCGAGTGAAAGCGGATGCCGGCCAAATCGAGCAGGTGATTCTGAACCTGACCGTGAACGCCTGCGACGCGATGCCAAAAGGCGGCGCGCTGACGATAGAAACGCGCAACGTATCGATGGATGCAGCCCGCGCGCAAACTCGTCCGCCGCTCCAGCCGGGCGAATACGTCCTGCTCTCTGTCACCGACGACGGTCAGGGCATGGACGCCAAGACCAAGGCCCGCATCTTCGAACCGTTCTTCACCACGAAGGAACAAGGCAAGGGCACCGGACTGGGTCTTGCAACTGTTTACGGCGTCGTGAAGCAAAGCGGTGGCTGGATCTGGGTCGAATCGGAGCCCGGGAAGGGAACTCGCTTCGAGATTTATCTGCCTGCAATCGAAGAATCGGTTGACTCTGATCGCCCACAGGCAGTTTCCGCGCCCACTCTTAAACGCGTTGAAACTGTGCTGATCGTCGAAGATGAGGAGTCTGTTCGGGAACTCGCTGCCGAATTCGTCAAGTCGGCGGGCTATCGCGTGGTCACCGCAAAAGACGGCAAAGAGGCCTTCGAACTAGCCGATCGTCTGTGCGAGCCCATTCATGTCCTCGTCACCGACATCGTCATGCCCAACATGCGGGGCCCGGAACTGGCGAGGCTAGTGAAAGCCTGCCGTCACGGCCTCCAGGTTGTCTACATGTCCGGATATCTTGACTACGACAGAAGCAGCGGTGATTTCATCGAGGACGGCTTCTTCCTGCAGAAGCCTTTCACGCGCGACGCATTGGTCTCAAAAATCGACGAGGCCCTGAAAAAACGCCCCGCCGCCAAGGAGTCTTCCACCACGAAATTCCTGGGCGCCGTCAGCAGCGAAGCGCGCGTCTAACTGGAAAATCATAGTGCCGGCGGTTGACTCGCAGACGAAATCTCCGCCTTCCGTCTGCGGTTCAACGGATGCGACGAAAGTCGTAGCGGCAGGATCTATCGCCCGCTGACCTTGGGTGCGAACTCAACGATCACATTGTTGCCATCGGTTTTGATCTGATAGGGGGCAGGCTCAAGCAAATCGATGACGACCCGCGTAATTTCTGGCGTGAACTGAGCCATGCGGATATCTCGTACGGGGTCGAGATTGCTGGTGATGTGGTGATTCTGGGCGGCTGTCAAATGTGTGCTCGCGAAGTCCAGCACCAGACGATCGGGATTGGGAAGCCGCATTTTGTGGTACGTCAAAGGACTTGATCCGGTGATATTTACCTCCGCGTGCCCATCGCTCTCCGCTAGATTCACGTCACGAATTACGCCAAATCCATAAATGACGCTGGCCTTAGATGGCGGTGGAACTGTGGCCTTGGACGCCTCCGATGGTGGTGGCACCGTGGCTCTCGAGGATGGCGGCTTGGCCGCAGGTGGCGGCACTTTGGCCTCGGACGGTGGCGGCAGCTTGGACTCGGGCGATGGCGCCTTGGCTTCAGACGGCGCCTCGGACTCGGACGGGGCTGCCGCGGCTGGAGGAGTCGTCGTGTACCAGACCGTGAGATCGAGAACCACCCTGTCAGGCGAAGACAGTTCAGTCGGATTGTGTTCGCTTTTCACCACCAGATCCGAGAAAACGTTCGATTTCTCTATAGCCTCCAGGAACTGGAGCTTGCTTTCTTCGCTGGCTGCGCCCACTTGCAGCGTCACCTGCGCGCGGCCATTGTCCAGCTGCGGAGAGATGCTGATCACGCGGACGCCCGGCGGAAGAATGTCCCCAATATCCGTCAAAATCTTGGTCCACGGAAAACTGCGCTCGGCAATGAGCGAATTTAGAAAAGCCGAGCGGTCGATCACACTCTGGGCATGCGGCTCACGGAAATAGCTCTGCAGTTCCTCGTGCCGCACCTGATCCGCCCGGATCTTGGATTCCCATCCTGCCATCTCCGCCCGAAGGTCGCGGCTAGCGACCCAAGAATTGTAGGCGGAGTAGGACAACAGGCCGAGGGCGATAAGAGCCAGAACTCCAACCAGGACCGCACCGGCCAAGAAGGGCCGATTATTCGCTTGCGGACTGGTTGCCAGATTGAGTCGAAGTTTCATCGCTTTGTTGCCCTGGCGCTTGCACCCGCGATTTCCGAATCGCCTACCTCGCCTTGTAATACTTCTGTAACGCAGGCGCAACCGGAAGAGAACGACATTCCTGAAGGAGTACGCCAACTCGTTGAAAATATTGGTGCCGGCGGGGGGAATCGAACCCACGGCCTAGGGATTATGAGACCCTCGCTCTGCCACTGAGCTACGCCGGCACGCGGACGAATTAATCGATGCTACGGTCCGCCCCGCGCAGTGTCAAGGATTCGGCAGAGGAGGTGTTGAATCTGCGTTCGGTCTACGCTGCGCGCGGGCGTCGGCCATGATGCGTTCGATCTCGCCCGCGGTCCGGGGCAGGCGCGCGGTCAATAGCTTGGAGCCGTCCTCGGTGACCAGCACATCGTCCTCGATGCGCACTCCGAGATTTTCCTCAGGAATGTAAATTCCCGGCTCGACGGTGATCACCATACCCGGCTCCAGCGGACGCATGCGGTCGCCGGGATCGTGAACGTCGAGACCCACGTGATGGCTCACTCCGTGCGGATAATATTTTCCAAGGCGGTGGCCTTCGCGGTCGCGTCCCGATGAATTCTGGATGTAATCGTAGGCGATCTGCTGCAGGCTGTTCTTGCCGCCATACATCACCGCTCCGGGCTTGACGGCAGCGATCGCGGCACTCTGAGCGCCGAGCACGATGTTGTAAATTTCGAGTTGGCGCGGCGTGAATGTCCCGTTCGCAGGCAGCGTGCGCGTGATGTCTGAGGCGTAGCCGCCATATTCGCCGCCCACGTCGATCACCACCATGTCGCCATCCTGAATTTGTGCGTCGAGCGAACTATAGTGCAGCACGGTGCCGTTGAATCCGGCGCCGACGATCGGCGCGTACGCCTCGCGCTCGCATCCGTCCCATCCGTGGATTTCTTTCATCCGCGCGGCAATCTGATATTCAAAAAGTCCGGGGCGCATGGTGCGCATGGCTTCGAGGTGCGCGTCGACGGAAGCGTTGATGGCCTTCTGGATCAGCGCGAGTTCACCGGGCGATTTCACCTGGCGCATCGCGTCGAGCTTGGGCGTCGCGTCCTTCAGCGCCGATTGCGGCAACGCGCCGCGCAGCCATTTGTTCCAGTTCGTGAAGTGCGGGTAGCCGTCTTCCTGCGGCGGCGCGATCAACGTGTAAAAGTCGGGAAAAACTTTCGCGAGCTTTGCGAGATCGCCGGTGAGGTTGGCGAACGGCTCGACGGTGGCGAAGCCGGTTTTTTCGGCGATGCCGGGATCATTGGGGCCCATTTTCGGCCCTTCCCAGATTTCCTGGTTCGGATCGCGCGGAGGCAGATAGAGAACTTCGTGCGGAATTTGTGCAGACCCGGCCCACGCCGTTTTCAGCGCGTCGGATTTCCCGGCGGGCGGATCGGGAATCAGCAGCACGGCCGCGCCGGGCTCGTCGTGTCCGGTCAAATAGTAGAAATACGGCTCCTGGTAAAAGACGGCGAC
>JASHRI010000061.1 GCA_030037435.1 Candidatus Acidiferrales bacterium
CCAGTGATCGGCACCGTGGCCAGCGTACCCTCGCAAACCCCAAGAAACACCAAATGACAGCCGATCGAAATCGCCATCTGCGATGTCGACACCGCAAACAGAGAGGAGTTAGACAAGCCAAGCGAGCGCGATTCCGGCCCGTTCGGATTCACGGAATAAATGCCTGCTGGCTGTCCGCCCCATGCGGCGCTGTAATAGACGGTCTGACCATCGGGAGCGAAGCGGGCTTGGTAAATGCTGCCGCGATCGAATGTCAATTGCTGATACAACGGCAGCTGTACGCCAGTGGCATTGCGGCCAAAGAAATAAGCAGCCGTTCCGACGATAATTAGCCCCGCTGTTCCGAAAATCGCAAACATCAGTCGACGCAAAGACTGTCGTGGCGCCGATGCAGCGGCAGAGGAAGTTAGCTCAGCCGCGCCAGCGAGAACTTCGTCAATCGAGAGGCGCGCGTCGCCGATGTCGCGCAGGCGTTGCTTCGGATCTTTTTGCAAGCATCGTTGCAACAGCACCCGCACTCGCAGCGGCGTATCCTTCGGCAACAGCGTACAATCGGGATCGGCTCGAATCACTGCCGCCAGCGTGTCGGTGACGGTCTCTCCCGTGAACGCCATCTTTCCCGTCAGCATCTCGTACAACACGCAGCCAAACGCCCAAATATCCGCTCGCCGGTCCACCGGCTTTGCCTTCGCCTGCTCCGGCGACATGTACGCCGCCGTCCCGATGATGAATCCTGCCTGCGTGGCCATCCGCGTCAGCGTCGGCGACGTGGAAATGTCCGTCCCTTCCGCCTCGCCCTCTACCGCCTTCGCCAGCCCGAAATCCAAAATCTTCACCGCGTCGTCGCGCGACACCTTCACGTTCGCCGGTTTCAGATCCCGATGCACGATCCCGCGCTCGTGCGCATATTCCAAGCCTTCGCAAATCTGCTTCGCAATCTTCAGCGTTTCATCAGCGGGAATCGGCCCAGACTTAATCCGATCCGCCAGCGTCGGCCCCTCCACCAACTCCATCACCAGCGCGTGCGTGTTGCCGGCTTGCCCGCCGGATAGACGGGAATCTTCGAACCCGTAGATCGCAGCAATATTGGGGTGATTCAAAGAGGCGAGGAGCTTGGCTTCGCGTTGAAACCGCGCCAGGCGCTCGGCATCTCGCGCAAACGCCTCGGGCAAGACTTTGATCGCCACATCGCGCCCGAGCTTCGCATCCCTCGCGCGATACACTTCCCCCATCCCGCCCGCGCCAATTTCGGCCGTGATCTCGTACGACCCGATTCTTGTCCCACCCGCAATCGTCATTGTTGCTGCCTCACGGGGTCCCCAGCGCGCTAATTTTGCGCGCTGGGGCGGAAAGCCGCCTGCCAATTCAGCACCACAGTGAACGGAGCCTGCCCGGTTTGCTGCGCCGGCGCAAGGAAGAGGAACCGCTTGCCGTCTATCGTATAGTCCCCATAGGTTGCAGCCCTCTGCGGCGGCACTTGGAAGAGGAGCTTGGGTGTCCCGGCCTGAAAAGTCGGGCTGGTCGCAACGTCAACCTCCATCACTTTCCAGTCGAGCGTCAGGTAATACAGGGTCTTGCCGTCCGAGCTCCAGCGCGGCTCCTGCCCTCCACCGTAAGACACTTGCCATTTGGCGCCCGCGCCGGAAGCATCTGCGGCGCTTGAATTCGGCGAGAATGGACGCACGTAAATCTCATCGTGGCCCGATTCATCCGACACGTAAGCTACCCAGTGTCCATCTGGAGAAAAATGACCATCCAGCTCGTCAAATTGCGTTTGCAGGAACGGGAATGGCTTTTGATTGCTCCCGAGCGGCAGAATCCACAGGTGCACTTTTGTTTTGGGATCCAGCGACGCATAGAGCAAAAAGCGACCGTCGCGGGACACATCCGAAGGGCGCTTCGTCTCGTTGGTCTTCAGCAAAGGTTCTTCGGCGGTCGCGCCGTTGGTCGGCTTCTGATACAGATCGTATTCACCGCTGGGATTGGACTCGAAGATAATGCGGCTTCCATCCGGGGGCCAGATGGAGTGGGATGCACTGGCGGAGCCAAATGTGAATCGTGTGCTCGTGCCACGCTGGAAGTCAAACAGCCAGAGAGCACTCTCCCTACCCTGAGGATCGAGCCGGAGGGCGACGGCCCGCCTTCCATCGGGCGAAAGTGCCGGGAGAACGTACTCACCCGGCTCTCCCTCCGTGCCCACAACCTTTCCTTGCTGGTCAAACCATGTGAGTTGATAGAGCCCTCCGCCACCTCCCCTATAAATCAGAGTCCCCGTAGCCGACGCTGAGAAGAAGCCATAGTCGTTGAAGCTCCCTACCTGTTGAACCACCGGAATCGGCTCGCCCGCGAGTTCCAATCGGCGGGTGTCGAACGGCTGCGCCATCAACGTGCCATCGTTCGTCAGATAGAGCAACCGCCCCAGATTCGGGCCGGAAGATGGCACGTACACCGCGCCATAGTTTGTCGCCAGCAGCCGCTTCGAATCCTGTTTCCCGGAGGGAACATCGAGAGAGCCTACGTAGATGCCGCTGTCTTCGGCTTTACTAGAAGTGTGATGGTAGAGGAAGTGTCTGCCATCGGGCAGGAACCAGGGAAGCACGTGTTGGATTTCGCCGCGCGTTGCGTCGAGAGAAGTCAGCGGCGTTGCGGAACCGCCATTGGCCGAGACGCGCATGATCACGCCGGGCGCTTGCCCAAAGATGATTACCCCGTCACGATTCCATGAGCCGCCGATCACAAGCCCCGGCGTGTCACACAGAGTTTCCACCGCACCGCTGGACACGTCGATTGTCTTGAGCTTGCCGCCGGTGCCGAACGCGATGTGTCGGCTATCCGGGGACCAGAAAAACGGAGTAGCCACGGACGAATCCGAGCCAGGTAAGGGATGCGCCTCGAGCGAACCGAGGGAGCGCACCCAGATGTGCTGAACGCCATCAGCTCCCGTCGCAAAAAAGGCCAACTCGCGCCCGTCGGGCGACAATGCCAAAGAGCCACTCGATGGCAAAATCGCTTTCTCCGGCACAGGGACCTCGAAGCGCATCGGCTCGGTCGGCGCGGCCTCATTTTCGAGGAAGTGAACGACAGCCAGTGCCGCGAATGCAATCGCCATCACACCGAACAGCGCCCACGGCAGTGCGCGCCGCCACAGCGGTGCAGAAACCACGGCAGCAGCCACAGCGGGAGACATAGGCTCCGCCGCGCCGGAAAGAACGTCCTCGATCGCGATGCGCGCTTCACCAATCGCTTGTAGCCGCTGCTTCGGGTCCTTCTGCAAGCAGCGGCGCAGGAGCGTTCGAATGCGGCTTGGCGCTCCGGCTGGAAGCAGAGTCCAATCGGGATCTTTCATGATTACTGCCGCCAGGGTATCCGTCACCGTCTCGCCCGTGAACGCCATCTTTCCCGTCAGCATCTCGTACAACACGCAGCCAAACGCCCAAATATCTGCTCGCCGGTCCACCGGCTTCGCTTTTGCTTGTTCGGGCGACATGTACGCCGCCGTCCCGATAATGAACCCCGCCTGCGTCGCCATCCGCGTCAGCGTCGGTGAGGTCGAGATGTCGGTTCCCTCCGCTTCGCCTTCCACCGCCTTCGCCAGACCGAAATCCAAAATCTTCACCGCGTCATCGCG
>JASHRI010000062.1 GCA_030037435.1 Candidatus Acidiferrales bacterium
ACCACCACGTAGATCACCAGGAACTTCAACGCGTTGTCGTTGAAGGCAGCTTGAAACTGGGTGACGATCAGGCTCCAAAAACCGCGCTGCCAATCGGGAGGTGGATGCGATTCAGCCGCAACCGCGCCGCGGGCCTGGTCGGTGGTGATCGAGTTGGCCGTTTCAATGGACACGAGCCGTCGCCTCGGCCGCGAGAATGAAGACAGTGTATCGTAACGCGCGAAGTGCCTTCTCTAGCGTCCCAGCACAGAGTGTCTGGAATCAAACAGGCGCGACGCACATTCTGCGGAGCAGTGAAGCGGCGATTTGGAACGCCAATTAGGCGATGACGCGAAGAGGCGATTTGGACTTGGGGCTACGAGAATCAGCCGGTGGCGATGAAGCTCCAGGCGGTAGTGGAGTATCGCGCTTGGGATATTTGGCCTCGATGTAATCGTTAACGAGCGCTTGAAACGCCGTCGACAGCTCGTCGTACGTTCCCTCGAGGGTGGTGAATTTCTGCCCGTCGATATACACAGGGCAGCGAGGTGCCTCTCCCGTACCGGGCAGGCTGATTCCAATGTTCGAGGCCTTGGATTCGCCGGGTCCATTAACGATACAGCCCATCACGGCGAGCTTCATCTCCTCGACGCCTTCGTAGTGGCGCTTCCACTCCGGCATGTTGTCACGTATATAAGCCTGGATGCTCTCGGCAAGCTCTTGAAACGTGGTGCTGGTGGTGCGGCCACAGCCGGGGCAAGCGGTAACGCTGGGAGCAAAAGAGCGGAGGCCAAGAGATTGCAGCAGCTCGCAGGCTGCATATACTTCCTCGCGCCTGTCGCCGCCAGGCCGCGGTGTAAGAGAAACGCGCACCGTGTCGCCG
This sequence comes from Candidatus Acidiferrales bacterium, assembly GCA_030037435.1. Taxonomy (GTDB): domain Bacteria; phylum Acidobacteriota; class Terriglobia; order Acidiferrales; family UBA7541; genus Palsa-295. Next base: position 863 of record JASHRI010000062.1, read on the forward strand.
ATGCCTTCACCAAGCAAAATGCCCATTGAGGCCGCCGACCAGACAAGCCCCTTCGCGCCCATGCCGGCCTCGGTTAAGCCTAGATGCAGCGGCTGATCGGTTTTCCTGGCGAGATCGTGATAAATGTCAACGAGGTCGCGAGGGCGCGATACCTTGCAGGAAATTATGATCTGATCTTTCCGCAAGCCGGATTCAAGCGCAAGTTCGGTGGACTCGAGTGCCGAAAGCACCATGCATTCGTTGATGATCTCCTCGGAACTTTTGCCCAAGTCCCGATCTGTGTTCTCCTGCATCTTGCGCATCACGAGTTCCTGATTTAGCGAGCCGCCGTTCACGCCGATCCGGACGGGCTTTGCATTGTCGCGAGCTACTTTGCAAATTGTCGAGAATTGTTCGTCGCGTCGCTGCCCATGTCCCACATTGCCGGGATTGATCCGGTATTTGTCGAGCGTGCGTGCGCAATCGGGATACTTCGTGAGCAGCACATGGCCGTTGTAATGGAAATCGCCAATGATCGGCACATCGCAGCCTGCGTCGAGCAGGCGCTTCTTAATTTCAGGTACAGCCGCAGCGGCCTCGGGGACATTCACGGTAACGCGGACAAGCTCGGACCCCGCCTGCGCGAGTTCCAAGCACTGCTGAGCGGTGATCGCCGCGTCGGCGGTATCGGTGTTCGTCATCGACTGCACCACGACTGGTGCGCCGCCGCCGACCTGGACCTTGCCGACCTTCACACCAATGGTATTGTGCCGGTTTTGTGGCATGCAGACCCCATTCTAGCGAATCCACACCGCGAAGCGCCAGTTGCTCCAGGCGGAATGGAGCACACGTTGCACGGGCAAAGGCTCAGCTTGCGGAAAAAAAGGAATTAATATTCGGCGCGGTGGGCCGAGGCGCCGGTCTTGTTGCCGCGAGCCGGCGGCACGATTGTGGCCATCTTGCGGATCATGGCGAGAACTAATCTCTTGTCGTCATCCGACAGAGTGGTTGCGTACCGCTTGATCTCTGCGAGGAAACGGATCTCTTCGTCGGAAAGTTCGCCAAGCACGCGGCGTGTCTCGCGATCCTGCGGCGTGTCGGTGCCCGGGAAAAAGTCCGCCAAACTGATCTCCATCGCTTCCGCGATTTTTGCGAGTGTCTCAAGCGATGGCACCGTGTGACCGTTCTCGACGCGGGAGAGGTAGCAACGAAGCAGCCCAGTCCGGCGTTCGATATCGCCTTGAGAGAGACCCCGGTCGCTACGATACGACCGGATCACTTCGCCGATGTTTACCTTTGGCTTTTCTTTGGGCATCGTATCTCTTCCTACAACACGGGGTATCCTACGAGTTACCACAAAGCCGCGCAAGAATATTTTCGGCCGTTGTTTTCCATAACTGCATCAGCAGTAGGCGCGCTATCCGATCGATTGTGGCAAAGGGTTCGAGGCCAGAGGCCCGTGCGGCACTTTGCCAGCGCGCTTGTTAGCGTAGAGAGCTTGATCGGCACGCTTCAGCAGCTCTTCGGCGGTCTCTCCCTGTTTATAGTCGGTCCAGCCGCGAGAGAACCGGCAAGGTATCTTGTTGCCTTCGTATTCGAGCTCTAGCCCTTCCACTCGCGCAAGCACATGACGGACTTCGTCGGCGCGGCAATCGGGCAACAGAACCATGAATTCGTCGCCGCCCAGACGCACAGCGAGATCGGAGCCCCGTATCGCTTTTTGCAAGCGCTCAGAAAATCCCTTTAGCACCAAGTCGCCGGCCGCGTGACCGGATTTGTCGTTAATCTGCTTCAGCCCGTCCAGGTCTATCAGTAAGACAGTCAGCGGACTCGAATGACGCATCGCTCGACTGATCTCCTCTGCCAAACGCTGCTCACCGGAACGCCGATTGTACAGCCCGGTCAACTGGTCGAGTGCGGCGAGTTTGTAGACCTCGTTTGTGAGGCTCTGAACTTTTGCGAGCGATTCGATCTGCTTCGCCATCTCACTGCGCATACGCGTGATCATCGTTTGCTGGTATACGAGATATACGGTGAAGAGAAGGACCATCCCCACCAGCGAGCGGACGGCCTGATTCAAATAGAACGAATAGCTGCCCTCTTCTTGTCGCAGGATTGCGGGAAACGCGAAGGAAGCGACGGCAACGGTCAGCAATATAAGGACCAGCACCGTCGACGACCACAGCCACCACTGTCGCCGGTCAAGCTTCCTTAGGTGTTCGCGTATCGCGTCGGGGCGCATTTCCGCAGCATTTTGAGTCGATCGAGTTTCGTTCATGGTTTAGCGGCACCAGGGCCTAAGTACCCTTAGTATCTCTACTTCTCAACGAACTCTATACGTATATTCCGCAGAGTTTCCAGATTCGTCACCCCTAAAACCCCTATTCAGGCGTACCGAATCCAGCGCGAGTTCGCCCTATCGAACGCTTGCCAGAGCGTGTATGTATCGATAAGTAACTAGTGTCGTACCAAATCCCATGCGCTTCCCCGCCGAAGCGAGCGGCTGGTCACTGGGGGAGAGATACGAGGGGCCAGTACCCTGC
>JASHRI010000063.1 GCA_030037435.1 Candidatus Acidiferrales bacterium
CTCGGCGTTTCATTTCATGAACGCGTACACGGAAGGGAAATTGGTGCATCTCGATTTCGGCGTGGGCAAATATGCTCCGTTTCCGTTCATTCAGGAGGCGTCGCATATCCATCCGACCGCGGAGGATTTCGCGTTCGGGCGCGTAGTGCGCTGGAGCTTTGATATGTCGAAGCCGGGCGAAAAATTCGAGGAGTACAAGCTCGCGCCCTCGGGTGATTTTCCGCGCATCGCCAACAACGTTCACATGAAGGACTACTCGATCGGCTACTACGAGCGATTCGATCCCGAAGCCGGCCGTCCACTGATCGCAGGGCCAGTGGGCGCGGGATTCAATACGCTGAGCCGGCTGGAAGTGAAGAGCGGCAAACTGAAGTCATGGCACTCAGATCGGCCCGTGACGATTCAAGAGGAAGTGCACATTCCGTCGAAGACGCCGGGGCACGAAGGGTATTTGGCGCTAGTGGCCGATCTGCATGATACGCAGCTCTCGGACGTGCTGGTGTTTGAGGCGGAGCACGTCGACAAAGGGCCCATCGCGACGGCTCATTTGCCGCTGCGACTGCGCAATCAGGTGCATGGCAACTGGGTGCAGGCGGAAGAACTGCAATAGGCGAGACTGCGCCAAAGCTGGGCCAGTCACCGGGATTTCGATTTACAATTTTGAACGAATAGCAGGAGCCAAATGACGCGCCAGACGGAGTTTTACGGCTGGAAGCTGCTCGCGGTCTTTTGGGTCATCATTTTCACCGCGTTTTCGTTCCCACTTTTCGGCGCGGCGAGCGTCGTGAATCCGGTAATGGCCAAGGATCTGCACCTCGATCGCAGCGCTTTGGGCCTTGCCTACGGACTTTTCCAGTGGATGGTGGGGCTGCCCGCACCGCTGGTCGCGATCTGCATCAACAAAAAGGGTGTGAGGTTCACGGCCACGCTCGGCTGCCTGATCATCCTGGCGGGCGCGCTGCTGATGGTGTTTGTGGTTCGCACCAGTTGGCAGGTGGATGTGGTGTTCAGCGGGGTGGTCGGTTTCGGCGCTCTATGCGCGGGAGTGCTGGGCGCGCAATCGTGTATCGGACAGTGGTTTGTGAAAGGAAAGGCGCGGGCAATCACGCTGGTCCAGACCGGCAGCGCGATCGGAGGCTTCGCGGCCGCACCGCTGCTCACTTTCGTGATCGGCCGCTTCGGCGGCAACTGGCGCGCCGGATGGTGGGTGATCGCCGGGCTCAGTCTTTTCGCGGCGCTGCTTGCCGTGTTCTTCATCAAGGAGAAGCCTGCGGATCTTGGCCAGGTGCCGGATGGAGAGGTGGTCGCAGCTCAATCGTCGGCCGCAGCCAGCGCACCTTCGAAGGTCGTCTACAAGGCCGCTGAGGACTGGACCTTCGGCGACGCGTTTCGACGTCCAGCGATCTGGCTGATTCTGTTTGCAAGCCTTGGAATCAGTGCAGGCTATCCTCTATTCATCGCGCAAGGCATGGATCACCTGCGCGATTTGGGTTATAGCGCGCCGCAAGCGGCATTCTCGATTTCGGTGATGCTGATTTCAGCGCTCGCGGGGCAGTTGATCGTGATTGTGTGGGGCGACGTCATCGAGCCGCGGCTGATCTGGGCCGTCGCTTCCGTGGTCTTCGGCGTGGGGATGATGCTCGCGCTTAATGCCAGCGGAACGATCGGATTGTATTTGTACGCGATCTGTCTCGGCGTCGGATTCGGAGCGTCGTTTGCGTGCCTGATGACGCTGCCCGCGAACTATTTCGGCGCGAAGGCCTATGCTTCGATACTCGGCGTGCTCATCGCTGTGGGCACGACCGCGGGATTCGCGGGTCCTTATCTCGGGGGAATCGTCTACGATCGCTACTCGAGCTACGCGTACGCCTTCTATTCTGTGACAGCGCTTTGCTTCCTTGCAGCCGTTGCGGTGCTGTTTGCCACGCCCCCCATACGGAGGACCGCGCCGTCCCTCGCGCCCGCTATCGACTAGCGCTTTGCTTCTTTCGCCGGCAGATTCGGAGTCAGCTTCTTAATCACAAATTCCTGCAGGACGTTCGCGCCGGCGGTGGCTCCGATTCCAATTAGCGCGCTTTCAAAGGTCAGAGCGGCTCCATTTCGGTTCTCGGCTGGATAGTAAGCGTTGGAAATTGCGCCCGCACCAAGGTTCCCAAAAATATTCGAGTAATTCGCCTGCCAACGCCCGTTGTCGCCTTTGCAGATCACAGAGGTAGCCAAGGCGTAGAGCATACGCGAGCGCCAGCCGCCAGTTCCCTTGTAGAAATAGCGCGGGTCCTGTTTGAGCAGCGATGGCAGCACCGCGCCGCCCAGGAACGTGCCGATCACCGTGTCGCCATATGAGGCGCCATAGCGCCGGCCATAACCCGCCCAGCCGCGACCGTATCCGCTGAACTCATTCTGTTCCTGTTGAATGCCCGCGATGCCCGCCACCAGGCCGAAAGTGACCGGGTCAATCGACGTTTTCCATGCGAGGCTGAATTTTTGTTTCGTGCTGAGAGGAGCCGCATTGGGAATGTAGGTGACGTAAAAATTCGGAACGAACGCGAGAACTCGTTGTTTCTCCTCTTCTGTGATTTGATCTTGCGCCTCTTCGGCGGGCGAGGGCGTCACAGTCACCTGGGTGACCTCAGGCGCGAGCGTCAAAGCAACCGGCGTGGCGACATAGCTCTCGCCCGAATGCAGGGTCCCGCCGGAGGTTTGCGTTTCAAAACCTGGGGCCGTAATGCTGAGTTTAAATGGGCCGGGAACCACGTTTGGAAACGAGAACTGCCCGTCGGTCCCCGTGACGGCATCCGGCGTTGCTGCGCGACCATCTCCAGTGAGGCTGACCCGGGCGCCGACGACGGCGGCCCCGCTCTGGTCGACGACCCTTCCCGAGATGTTTCCCGCCAATTGCTCGGAGGGAGACTGCGCCAGGACGGGAAAGCCGGCCATCAAAAGGCCCAGGCAAGCAAAACCCAGAGCGGGAATGACGGACCTTTTTGTGTTTCGGCGCAGGAGTTTCCGCGGCGAGATCCTCGCGAGATTCACAGTATGACCTTTCTCCGACCTCCAGCCTTCTGACTCGACCGCGCCAACTTAGGTTGCCCGCCACAGCGATGGATATCGTGCGATTTCGGCAACGGCAACGACGAGAATCGGGCGCCCTTATCAGAATAAGCGTCATTCGATTCAGGCAGCGGAAGGCGTATTGAATCGGTAATGGGGACCTACGTCGGCCATGCGCAATAGACCTAAATCTTGCCGGAGAGATTGTCGATTTTTAACGCCAAGCAGACCTTACGAACACCCCTAGAACACTTGACAGTTGCGAAACCAAAGACCCTCCCCTAGTGTCGCGCCAAATGGACGCTCGTGAAGCTCGCGCGGCACGTTGAGGCGTTTGCGTCTCGCGTGTGCGCGAGGACGTCGTGTCTTGCCGTTTCGCATCGTAGAGCGTTCCCATCACCAGCGGTGTTACACGAGTGGCAGCCCAGCCACCACTCTGAGGAGAAAGCCGAAATGACGCTGCCGAGTTTTCCGAACGTGGACTTATTCTCCGCGGGTATCAACGCCTTGAATGGAGTGCTCGTGGCGCGCAATCCTTCGCACGACCGCGGCTACACGGTGGTGGGATTGCTGATCATGGCGTTTTTCGGCGGCATCGGGGGCGGCGTGTCGCGAGACGTGCTGCTCAACGAGCTGCCTTCGCCTTTCAAGAGTGTCGAATATCTTGTCGTATGCCTTCTGATGGGCCTGCTGGGGCTAGCAATTTATCGCTACGCAGAATCGCGCGAGGAGGGTTTCCGAAAGCGGACGCTGGCGTACTTCAAGTCCTTCACGCTTCCCTGGTTTGCAATTCTGGGGGCGCATAAGGCGCTCGACCACAATCTGGGGATTTACGCCGCGATCCTGATTGGCGTGATCGCCACGGTGTCCGGCGGAGTTTTCATCGATGTCTTGTCCGGGGTCACGCCAGAGATTCTAGTGCCTTGCGAGCACGTCGTCACGACGGCCGTGCTGGCCGGTGGGGTCTACTCGGTGCTTGCGCTGTACGAGAAGAACAGCGCCACGTTTTTTCCCGTCACGCTGATCTCGGTACTTGTTGCGTTCGTCTTCCGCGTGTTCGCGGTCCGCGAGCACTGGGCGCAAATAGTCCCCTATGTGCCTGCTGCCGGGCCAGCCACGCGGGCGTGAGCATGATTCGCTGATGAAGCGGCGGCTTTTACAGATCGTATAGCCGCTGAGTTCGTAGAAAGGAAATATTCCATGGACGGCATGTGGGCCCGAGTCGCAACTAACTTGATCGCGCGCGTGAGCGGGCCGATGAAATTTAGATTGGTGCTTCAGCCAGCAATGGCAGCGTTCTTCGCGATTCGCTCGGGGTTGGCGGACGCCCGAAGAGGCGATCCGCCATATTTCTGGGCCATCTGCACGGAACCCGGCCATCGTGACTATCTGCTGAAGGACGGGTGGAAAAGCGTCGGGAGGGTGTTCATTCTCGCGGTGGCGATGGACGTTGTCTACCAGCTCATTGTGTTGCACTTCGTATACCCAGGAGAAGCGCTCATCGTTGCTTTTGTCCTGGCGATTTTGCCGTATCTGATTTTGCGCGGACTGATCACGCGTTGGGCGCGAAGGAAGGACGCGGCGTCGCCGCGACCGACCACTCGCCTGAGCAATGTCCGCCGAGCCTAGCGGAAAATGGCACCAAATGACACGACAACGACTCTTTCGGAAAGACGAACCGATCTGGCCACCCGACGCACGCTGATCGCTGCGGAAAGAACACTGATGGCGTGGATCCGAACTGCGATTTCGATGATCGGGTTTGGGTTCACCATTTTCAAGTTCTTCCAGTACGTGCCAGAGCAACTTGCGAGTGGAACGGTTCGTCACCCGGAAGCCCCTCGAAATTTAGGGTTGACGCTTGTTGCTCTGGGAACCCTCGCGTTAGGGGCTGCCGCCTTTCAGCATCGGAGCCTTCTAAAGGATATTGGTCTCTCCCAGATACGCCACGTATGGTCCATCTCTTTCGCAGTCGCGATTGCGGTGGTTTTTATTGGACTACTGGCGTTTTGGGGAATTCTAACGCGCCAGGGACCCTTTTAGTTTCACCTCAGACACCTAAATCTTGTAGAGGAGGATTATCGTGAAGGAGTCAATTAGGATAGCAGGTTTGGTCGTTGTCTTTTGTTGGCTGATCGCGGTAGTCGGCGGAAGCCGATTACTGGCCTCGCAGCAGTCCGCTCAACAGCCCGCGCCCAAGGTGAAAGTGGGCACAGCCGTCGGCACCAAAGCCAACTCGCCCGCCCCTTCTGCGAACGCTCAGAACAAGAGTCACAAGACATCCGTCGGCAACGGTAAGCTCACCGTGAAGGCTTCGCAGCCCTCATCTTTCTGGACCGAACAAATCGATTTGGAGGACGACGGCACCGCAGAGTCCACGGATTTCCTCTACGACGCCAATCGGGGAATCGTCTACGCATACCGGGAAGACGACTTTACGTGCCAGGATGGCCAACCAGGTAGAGCAAAGATGATTGAAGCCGTTTATACCAGTGGCAATAAAGCCGGGAAGCCCGTGGGCTCGGGATCCTACGCGGTTAGCCTCAACGAAGGCCAGTGTGGCGCAAAGGCGGCAGGCGAGTACGGTTGCCGATTCGACGCGAATGGGAATCCAACAGAGTGCGGCCTAGCCACAGTGAACTATGCAACCGGTGAGGTCGACATAGCCGTGGCTCAGTAGAACCCGTCGCAGATGTGGTTGATTCACGCGAGCGCCGAGGCGATCTGACCGTCGGCGATTTCTGCGTCCATTGGCTGCCCCGGCGCTCGCAAGTGAAATCTCTTTTAGCGTCGTGAGGGTCTTCCGTCGCTTCGTAGTTCTGTCACTTCATTAGCGGGTCCAACAAATTTGATCAGGTTAATGGTTCTAGTAATTCTGTCAGTAGCGCCCCCTTACTGAGGCGCTAAAGTGACGCTCACGCGAAAGACCATGGCCCCCATTGGAGAGGAAAAAACGATGCGAGTTTTCAATCACGAACTTCCGAGATTTTACGACTTCGCTCTGGGCGGCCTATTGTTGATTGGCTTCCTGGCAGCAGGAGGATCGAATAGTTTCGGCCAAGACCGATCAAAACCAGAGACCATCGAAGCCTCTGCGAACGGTACGGGCACACAGCTCGGCGCGGTCGTCGGCGTCACTTTGACCATATACGAGTACTCGACGCCGGCGGCCCGGCAAATATTGGTCCAGGCGTTCGAAAAGGGTCAAAACGCAGGGCTGGTGAATGCGCTAACGAAAATGAGGGCGGTGGGCCACATAGCCATCACCGGCACGCTTGGCTACGATGTGAGCTTTATCCGAATGTTGCCCACGCCGACTGGACGCAAAATTCGTTTTATAACCAATCGTCAGCTCCGCAATGCGGAAGTCTATTGGGACACGCAATCTCAATCGTACAACCTAACTGCGGGTGAGTTCGATCTAGACGATAGCGACAAGACGAAGAATACGGGCGTCCTTTTTCCCGCGGCGCAGTTGGTGATCGATAAAGAAGGCAAAGTACAGTTCGACCTCAATCAAAATTCTTGGAAACTCACTGACGTCCTCGATTGGAAAGGGACGCCAGGAGTCGACTAAGACTGCCGCGAAGCGAGCCGCTGAACATGCTTCGCCTCAGAGCTGATCCTCAGGTTCGGAGTTCCCGCACAAGCTGTCAGACTTGCCAGTTTCGGTCCCTCATCGAAAGACTAATCTACGGGTGTTCGTAAACTGGTTCGTGTAGTTTTTGCGCTTGAAGCAAGGGTGGAAGGATCCTGCGGCTACTGCGTCGAGTCGCGCCCGAACCCGGCACCAATTTCAACTCAATACACGTAAGGAGAAGAGAATGCCTGCAAAGAAGCCAAATATTCTGATCCTGTGGGGCGATGACATCGGTACATGGAACATTAGCTACTTCAGTCGCGGCATGATGGGTTACCGCACGAAAAATATTGATCGCGTCGCAAACGAAGGCGTCGCCTTCACCGACTACTACGGCCAGCAGAGTTGCACAGCTGGGCGCGCGGCGTTCATCTGCGGCCAGAATCCACTGCGCACCGGCCTGACCAAAGTCGGAATGCCTGGAGCTACTGTAGGACTTCAACCGGAGGATCCGACCATCGCCGATTTGCTCAGACCGCTAGGGTACGCCACCGGTCAATTCGGCAAGAACCACCTGGGCGATCGAAACGAATATCTTCCCACGGCGCACGGCTTCGATGAATTCTTCGGCAACCTGTATCACCTGAACGCCGAGGAGGAACCGGAACTGCCCGACTATCCCAAGGATCCGAAATTCAAGGAGCAGTTCGGACCGCGCGGCGTGCTCCATTGTGTGGCGACCGATAGGGACGATCCAACGGATCAGCCACGCTGGGGACGCGTGGGCAAACAGAAAATCACGGATACCGGCCCGCTGACCAAGAAGCGAATGGAGACCATCGATGAGGAGATTACGGCCCACGCTCTCGACTGGATGGAAAAGCAGGCGAAAGCCGACAAGCCATTCTTCCTCTGGTACAACTCAACCGCTTGCCACCTTAGAACCCATCTGGCCGACAAGAATCGCGGAAAGACTGGGCAAGATGACTACAGCGACCGCATGTTTACGCATGACGAACAGATCGGCCAGATGCTCGACAAGCTCGACGAACTCGGGATCGCCGATAACACGTTCGTGATGTATTCCACGGACAATGGCCCGGAGAACGATACGTGGCCAGACGCCGCTAACACCCCCTTCCGCAGCCAGAAGGACACGAATTGGGAAGGCGCGTGGCGCGTGCCGTGCTTTATGCGCTGGCCCGGCAAGATCAAGGCAGGGACGGTGCTGAATGGCATCGTGTCACACCAAGACATGCTGCCCACGCTGCTCGCCATAGCTGGTGATCCCAAAATCAACGAGAAGCTCCTGGACGGCTACAAGGTCGGAGACAAAACGTTCAGAGTGCACATCGACGGAATAAACATGCTGCCGTATATCACCGGCCAGGTGAAGGAAAGCCCCAGGGAAAACTTCTTCTACGTCAGCGATGATGGAGGAATCATGGCGCTTCGCGTTGGCGACTACAAGCTGGCCTTCGAGGTGCAGCGCTCACTAACGACAAACGTCTGGGCTGAACCCTTTGTTAAGCTGCGTCTCCCACATATTTTCAATCTTCGCCGCGATCCGTTCGAGCGTGCAGACTTCAACTCGAACGTTTACTGGGATTGGGTCATCAGTCATGCCCCAATGCTCTACTTGGCCCAGGCCGTGGTCGCGTCCCGGATCGAGGATTTCGTCAAATATCCGCCGCGTCAGAAAGCGGCGTCGTTTAACCTTGACTCCGTTATGGAAGCACTGAAGCCCGCGATGGCGGCGGAGAAAGCAAAAGAAGCCGCTGCGGCAGAAAAGCAAAAACCCGTGCATGCGGGAGCAAGATAGTTCAGGGCTGAGGGAAGAGAGGTCCAGAGCTCTTCCTAGATCGGTCGATGGCTCTCCCCGGCAGACGAGGTGATCTGTCTGCCCGGGAGAGCTCCCGTTTGGCATCCACTATGAGTACAAGAACGGAACTTCTTGCGACCGGCAGCGAGGTAGCAGACGAAGTCCGTCATTTCTACGATCGGTATCCGTACCCCCCGCCCGTCGATAACCTGGAAAAATATCAAGAACGCTGGCACGACCCTCAAAGGAAGCGCGCCGATTTTCATTTGTTTTGGCCGGACCGGGTTTTTCGAGAAGACCAATCGATCCTCGTCGCGGGGTGCGGGACGTCACAGGCGGCCAAGCACGCGTTGCGATGGCCGGCGGCTCAAGTGATAGGCATCGATAGCAGCGCAACCAGCGTGCGCTACACCGAGGAGCTTAAGAAAAAGCACAATCTCAAGAATCTTGAAGTGCAACAGTGTGCGATTGAACGGATCAGCGACTTAGGCATGAGTTTCGATCAGATCGTTTGCACAGGGGTCCTTCATCATCTTGCGGATCCTGATGCAGCTCTTACTGCTCTGCGCAGGGTGCTTAAGCCGGACGGCGCCATGCACCTGATGGTGTATGCGCCTTACGGACGCGCCGGCGTCTATATGATCCAAGAGTTCTGCCGCCGAATCGGTATCCATCCCAGCGATGGAGAGATTCGCGATCTAATGCGTGGTCTGGGCGCCTTGCCTGCAGGACACCCCTTACAAAGCCTGCTGACCCAAGCCCCGGAACTGCAAGATGAGCTGACGCTTGCCGATGCACTGTTGCACCCTAAGGATCGCGCATATTCCGTCCCGCAACTGTTGGAGCTTATCGAAGGAGCGGCGCTGCGTTTCGGCCGTTGGATTCGACAGGCACCTTACAGCGCTCAGTGCGGTGTTATGTCAAGGATCCCGCAGGCTGCCCGGATAATGCGCCTGCCGCTGGAAGAACAGTATGCCGTCGCCGAACTATTTCGAGGCACGATGATCCGCCACAGCGCAGTTGTGTATCGAAATGATTGCGCCAGTCCCTCGCAGCCAATCGATTTCGCCGGAGACGGCTGGCTCGACTACGTGCCGATTCGAATGCCCGACACGATCTGCATTGAAGACGGCCTAGAGCCAGGGACTGCGGCTGTTTTGATCAATCGAACTCACACGTATAGAGATTTATTTCTGGCTGTCGGGCAAATAGAAAAACGATTCTTCGACGCGATCGACGGGCAGCATAAGATCGGCGATATCGTGGAACGAGCGCTCTCATCCTCTTGCCGAAGTGCACACCTTGACTTGGCGCGCAGTTTTTTCGAACGGCTCTGGTGGCACGATCTAGTTGTCTTCGAGACCGCGGCGCGAGCGACCGCTTAGAAGTACGCGAATTGCCGGGCGCCGTCCATGCGGAGAAGCGATTTCCACATTTCCTCGATTTCCACATCGAAAAACTACTTCGGTGTAATTGACTCCTTACGCGAGCAGAGTTACAACCGCTGCGTCAAATCGTTCTGATCATCTGAGTCTTGGGCGGCGCGGCAAGTGAAAGCTTGACGAGCTACCCAGGACATGGGTAGATCGAACGGCCTTGATAAAGTTCCGAATGTTGCAGCAGCACGGCGAGTCCTGAGGTTTGAACTCGCGGTGGGTCCAAGCGTCTTCGTCGAGCATGCTTGGCGTAGTGACGCGGGTCCGAGCCGCGGGCTGGCCCTTGGAGAGTTGTCGTGGCCGGTTTCTCCGGCTAACCCCGGCTGAATCCTTGGCAGCTGTTTATTTTCGAGACTGAAGGGAAGGGGCGAGCAATCGCCCCTTTTCTTTTTTGCACCCACCAATCTTCGCATTGCGCTCTCAAGCCTCCGTTTCGGACGGGCAATCTGCTTAGAGCCTCTTGGAACAAACCGCCCAGCTTTTGCGTTCCTCACTCAGCAGGAATTTCGCAACTTGCTGGGAGACGAAGCATGACGGAGCCGCGCGTCAAGCATCCAGTATTGCTCTATCTTGTGATCGCCTGCATTCCACCCTGGATTGGCTGGTCGCTGATGGCTTTTGGCGTGATTCCCCAGAACTCGCCTTGGTCTGGCCCGATATTCCTGACCGGTGAGGCAGTCAGCATCGCTGGCCTTGCCGTGACCTTCATGACACAGGGCAGCCAAGGCGTTTTGAGTCTGCTGAAACAGGCAGTGCGCGCCGCCGTGCCAATCCAATGGTGGCTGTATGCACTGCTCCTTCCACCGTCTTGTTCCGTTGCCACCGGAATTCTTTATCTAATGCTTCATGGCAAGCCAATCGTTTTCAAGCCGTCTGCTTTCCTCCAGGTCGGTACGCCGGCCCTGCTCGTGCCGTTTCTATTCGGTCCCTTAGGCGAAGAATTCGGCTGGCGCGGATTCTTACTTCCACGATTCGTCAGAAAATTCTCCGCGGTCCCGGCGTGCTTTTTCGTTGGCATCATCTGGGCGGTTTGGCATTGGCCGCTCTACTACAAGGCAATCGCCAAGTCGCCGGCCGAGGAAATCTTCTTTATGTTGGCAAACATCACAGGGTTGAGTTTTCTTCTCGGGGTTGTGTACCTGCGTACGAACAGCCTTCTGTTTTCCATGCTGATGCACTGGAGCAGCAACGCAACGCTGGTTCTTGTGGGAGGGCTTCTGCCCGACCTTCCCAGCAATGCACTGAATGACATCGCGTTCAGATGGTGCGGGCTGGGCGTGCTAACGCTATGTGTCGCCGCGGTGATCCCGCTACTGCTGCGCACGGATCGTCGTAGTCCACCGATTATTCAAACGGCGGAATTCCCCGCTGCCGCCGTTGACTAAGCCCTGATCGCTGCTATCCTCGTGCGGCGGAATTGTTACCGCAACTCTGCGTGGAGATATGCGTGGCCGGGGAACTTAAAGGACAAGTCGCGATCGTCACTGGTGCGGGACGCGGCATCGGTCGAGCCATCGCCCTGCGATTTGCCGCCGAAGGTGCGGCGGTGGGCCTGACGGCGCGGACGAAAGCCCAAATCGATGCGGTGCTCGCGCAGATCGAACGAGCGTCAGGCCGTGGCTGTGCGGTGGCAGGCGACGCCACCAGCCGTGCTGACGTGGAGCGCATTGTTCGCACGGTTGAGGAAAATCTGGGGCCGGTGACGCTGCTCGTTAATAATGCCGGTGTCGCCGGTCCGTACGGTCCCGTGGGAGAGGTGGATCCGGGCGCGTGGTGGAAGGCGCAGGAACTGCACATTCTTGCGCCGATGCTGTTCATGACCGCCGTGATGCGCGGGATGGCCGCGCGCCGCGCGGGGCGCATCATCAATATCTCTTCCCCGCGCTCGCATCAACTGACGGCAAATCTCTCCGCGTATAGCCTGGGCAAAACCGCGCAGAACCGGCTCGCCGAACTCGTAGCGAACGAAGGCAAGCCGCACGGAGTGAAGGCATTCGCTCTCGATCCCGGCTCGATCATGACGGAAATGGCCGACGACACTATGAACTCGCCCGACGCCCAGCGATGGGTACCGCAGATGGTGGCGCGACTGCATGAATTGAAAGGTACGCTAGGTCCCGAGGACGGAATGCAGTGGTGTACCGACCGTTGCGTCGCCTTCGCATCAGGGCGTTTCGACGCGCTCTCGGGCCGGTACATCGACCGGACCGAAGATCCGGAAGAAATTCTGCGTCGGATCGAAAAGGAATCTTTCAAGGAGAGGACCTCGCACTTATGAGAAAAGTCGACGTCTTTACGCACATTTGGCCAAAGCCTTTTCATGAGGCTCTTTTGAAATCCACCGGCCCGATGAAGGACATCCACCGCCGCAGCGAAGCTGTACCCATGATGACTAATCTCGACATTCGCTTCAAAGTGATGGATTCATTCGACGAGTACCAGCAGATTCTGTCGCTCGCGTCGCCGCCGCCCGATGTCGTGGGCACGCGCCATGCGTGGCGGGAACTTTCGCGAATCGGCAGCGACTCAATGGCTGAACTTTGCCAGAAATATCCGCAGCGTTTTCCGAGTTTCATCACTTCAGTTGCGATGCGCGATCTGGAGGGCGCGGTCGAAGAAGCGCGTCGTGCCATCACCCAGCTTGGCGCATGCGGAATACAGATCTATTCGAATGTCGGCGGCAAGGCACTTGACGCTCAGGAATTTCGCCCCGTGTTCAAGGAAATGGAAAAACTCGGCAAGCCCGTGTGGATCCATCCGGCCCGCACCGCGGATTTTCCGGACTATTTGATGGAACCGAGATCGCAGTATGAAATCTGGTGGACGTTCGGCTGGCCATATGAATCGAGCGCGGCGCAAGCTCGCATGGTGTTTTCGAAGATGCTGGACGAAATGCCCGGGCTGAAGTTCATCATTCATCATGCCGGCGGGATGGTGCCGTTCTTTGAAGGGCGCGTTGGGGCGGGCTGGGACCAGCTCGGAGCGCGCACTTCGGACACCGACTATCGCAAGCTATTGAAAGAGCTGAAGCGACCGCACCTCGAGTACTTCAAAGAATTTTTCTACGCCGATACAGCCACATTCGGTTCCAAGGCCGCGATCGAATGTGCATTGAACTTCTATGGCGTCGGGCACGTGCTCTTTGCGTCCGATTCCCCATTTGATCCCGAGGGCGGTCCCATGTACATCCGCGAGACGATCCGCTGCATCGACGCTCTCAATATCTCGAACGCCGATCGCGAGGCGCTCTACTACAAGAACGCCTGCAAGCTGCTCGGAATCAAATAGCGACTACGAGACTTTCGCAAAGTATGCGGAACCGTCTGCACACCTTGGTCGTGGCTTTGCTGCCCTATTGGTGTGCCTATATCGCTGCAATTTGAATACAACTGCTCGTAACTTACACAAAACAAATGGTTCGGTTTTGGTCAGGCAGTTGCACATTCGGGAGTAACGTGCATCGCGATGCGTTAGAATAGTTGGTTCAACAAAGATGGATGAGCAATTTTATCGTGCGACGACTAAGATAGGCAGTGGCACACTTGTCGGACGGCTGGCCTTCGCGTTCCTCTTGATCTGTTCCATGGCGCTCGGCGCCGCAATCGGGCTGCTCTTCGTCTACTCGAGCGATCTGCCTGAAATTCACGCGCTCGAAGATTATCGGCCGATGACGGAGACGGAGTTGTATGCGGACGATGGGCAGCCAATCGGCACGTTCTCTCTGCAGCGGCGGATTCTGCTGAGCTACAACCAGATCCCCAAACTGCTTCGGGACGCGATCCTCACGACAGAGGACCAGCACTTTGAGGAGCACTGGGGCGTAGATTTCCCGCGCGTAGTCGAGTCTGCCTGGCACGACGTCACCCATCATCGCGCCGCGGAAGGCGCCAGCACCTTGACCATGCAACTTGCCGGCGGACTATTTCTGAATCGCGCTGATCGCAGTATGCATCGCAAAATTCAGGAGACGATTCTGGCGCTTCAGATTGAGCGCCACTACACCAAAGAACAGATTTTCACGATGTACTGCAACCAGATCTACCTGGGCTCGGGAAACTATGGCTTCGAGGCGGCTTCGGAGTATTACTTCAGCAAGCCTCTCAGCGAGATCACGCTCCCCGAAGCAGCGCTGCTCGCGGCGATCATACGCGGTCCCATCTATTCGCCGATCAATCATCCGGAGCGAGCGCTGGCGCGAAGGAATCTGGTTCTGTCGCTGATGGCCCACGATCACAAAATCACCTATGCGCAGGCTGCCGCAGCGAGCAAGGAACCGATGGGCCTGCACATTGAATCTCTGCGCGACGATCTGGCGCCTTATTTCGTGGAAGAGGTTCGAGAATATCTGGAGCGTACTTACGGCACCGCGGCAGTTCACGAACAAGGTCTGCGCGTGTACACAACGCTGAATGTGGCGATGCAGAAGGCGGCGGACCAAGCGGTTCGGGATGGCTTGCACGCCTACGACCGTCGACATGGCTGGCGCGGTGACCTGCCGAACGTTCTGCGAGATCATCTCGGCACGCTCGAAAAATACCAAAGCGACGATTGGCACGGCCCCATCCATAAGGGTGATTACATCACGGGCCTGGTGACGGCGGTGGAACCCAGTGCGGCGGCGATCAGAATCGGAACGGATCATGCCTTGCTCACGCCGATGGACTTCGCCTGGACCGGTCACAAATCGGCGACGGAGATTCTCAAAGTCGGCGATCTCGTGAATGTCCAGATCAAGGGACTCTCGGGTTCGGTCGCCGACGTCGAGCTTGAACAGGTGCCGACCGCGCAAGCCTCGCTGCTCGCCATCGATAATTCCACAGGCGAGATCAAGGCCATGGTCGGCGGTTACGACTTCGAGCAATCGAAATTCAATCGGGCCACCCAAGCCATGCGACAGACGGGCAGCTCCTTTAAAGTGTACGTGTACACGGAAGCGATGGAGCAAGGCGCTTCCCCCTTCGACACCGTCGTGGACGAGCCGGTCACGTTTCATAGCGGCGCGCAGGACTACTCGCCCCACAACTACGACGAAAAATTCGAGGGGCGGATCACGCTGCGCCGCGCCCTGGCTGATTCGCGCAATGTGCCGGCGGTTCGGCTGCTGGACCATGTTGGTATTGAAAACGTGATTGACCTGGCGCGCAAATTTGGGATCACCAGCCCGTTGCCTCCCTACCTGCCGCTCGCGCTCGGCGCCGCCGATCTCACATTGCTGGAACATACTTCCGCGTTCACCACGTTTCCAGACGATGGCCTCCACATTGATCCGCACTTTATCCGCAGGGTCACTTCGTATGACGGCGCTTTGCTCGAGGAGCCGCGGCCGAGAGTGACGGATGTGATTCCGCCCGACGTGGCGCGGACCATGGTGGCGATGCTCGAGGATGTGGTGCAATTCGGCACCGGCATTCGAGCGAAAGAATTGGGACGACCCTCTGGCGGCAAGACCGGAACCACAAATGATTTTACCGATGCGTGGTACCTCGGCTTTACTCCCCAAGTC
This sequence comes from Candidatus Acidiferrales bacterium, assembly GCA_030037435.1. Taxonomy (GTDB): domain Bacteria; phylum Acidobacteriota; class Terriglobia; order Acidiferrales; family UBA7541; genus Palsa-295. The sequence goes on from JASHRI010000063.1 coordinate 15,393, forward strand.
ACGACGGGAGTATGGGTCGGTTTCGACGACAAGCGCGTGTCACTTGGCAAGGGCGAAACGGGAGCGCACGCCGCATTGCCTATCTGGCTGGAGTTCATGCAGCAAGCGATGCAGGGCATGCCGGTCGAGAGCTTCCCGAACGTCGTGCCGCTGGAGAAGTTAGCGGGGACGAAAGAGGTTCAGGTCGACACGCCGGACACGGCTCCTCCTGCCGATACCACCGAACAGGGCATCACCACCGGGAGCAACAACCCCGAGCCTGCGCCGCCCTTGCCTCCACAAAAGACCCCTCCAGCAACAGCATTGCCAGTGCGCGCAAATGCGTCTGCAACGCCCCTGGCACATTAGTTCTCTGCGATGGATGGATTTTAGCGAAAGGGATCCCAACCCGCTGGATCGAGCCGCGTAGCTTGTCCATTCGATCCCACGAGCACAATTTGCTTTTGCCGGGTGATCTCGCCGATGGGTGTGAGAAGCGTATGCCCGGGTGCTCGGCGCAAGTGCTTCGCTTTTCCGGGTGAGACGGTGAACAGGAGCTCGTAGTCCTCGCCGCCGTGCAAGGCCATCCGCAACGGGTCGAAATGAAGTGCGGCGGCTTTGCGTGCCGCAGCGGCTGGAATTTCCACGCACGGCAGCCGTTCCGCCGCCAATCGAGCGCCTGCGCCGCTCGCCGCGCACAGCCGTGCTAAGTCGGTCGAAAGACCATCTGAAATGTCGATCATCGCAGAGGGAATTCTTCGGTCCGCCAGCCACGCGCCTAGCGGAACTCGGATTTTGGGATATAGGTGTCGCTCACAAGCGATTCGCGGCCAGGTCTCGCGCTGTGTGCTAACCCTGCGACCTCGACGGACAAGCTCCAAGCCCAAAGCCGCCTCGCCGAGCCTCCCGCTTATGTAGATCAAATCTCCTGGCCGCGCGCCCGATCGTCGGATAGCACGGCCGCGCGCCACATGGCCCAGAACCGTGACGCTGATGAATACCTTCGAGGCTTTCGTCGTATCTCCGCCTATGAGGCGCACTCCGAGCTCTTTCGCCGCGCGAGCCATGCCCTTCGAGAATTGATTGAGCCACGCCCCGGTGTGGCGAGGGGGGATTGCCAGTGTCAAGAGGAACGCACTGGGCGCAGCGCCCATGGCAACCACGTCGCTGGCTGCGCGCGCGAGCGCCTTGTAACCTACTGAATCTGCCGGATGCAAATTGGGAAGGAAATGAATGCCTTCGATGAACGCATCGCAGGTCAGCACCTCGTCCACATCGCCAAAGGACGAAACGATTGCGGCATCGTCGCCAATTCCGAGGATGATACGTGAACCGAACTGGGAGTGTGGGCCCTCCCCTCGAATGCTCTTCGATCGGATTATTCGGGTAAGCCGTTGGATCAGCTGGCCTTCGGCATCCATTTGCTGTACCTCTGTACAGTTGTGGCGCGGCCCCAAAATGGGCTAAAGTACCGCAACCAAGCCGAGCGCGAATACGCGCTGGATTATAGAAGTCTTTTGCCCCGATAGGCGAGACCGGGAATGGCCTGTGGAAAACAGTGCGATCCGGGATTGACGTCGGTGGGCACGGCGGCTAGAATGCGCGTGGTTTCGAACCAAGGCCCTCGGTTCAAACTCTGAATTCACGTGGGTTGCAGTCAGGCTGGAAGCCGCGAAAGGTCACGCAGCTTCCGCCCCGTTTTGGCGAGTTTCGGCGAAGAAATTTTATGAAGGGAAAATCCTACACGTTTTTTATTGCGTCAAGCGCGACAGGCGGAGTCCGCCGCGTGCGGGTGCCCTTCTATGCTCTGCATGTGATAGCAGTCCTGGCGCTTGTAGGAGGCATCACCATTCTCGCAGGAATGGGGTCGTACTCGCGGATGTTGTGGAAGGCGACAAACTACAACTCGTTGCGTCGCGAACAGGACAGCCTGAAGAAGCAATACGTTGAACTTCAGGGCCAGGTGAAGGACACCAACCAGCGCTTGACCTCGCTCCAATCTCTCGCGGGCGAAGTAGCGATGGCGTACGGCATTACGCGGTTTCATCAGACCCCGTTCGATTTGGCAGACGCTCAGGTTGAGCCCGATAGCGAATTCCAGGAATCACTCGATGAATTCAGCTACCTGGCGAAAAATGCGAACGCGGTGTCGATGTCCACCGGCGGGGTTCACCTGCTGCCGGCGGCGGAATTGAGTAGCCTTGAGGTCGCGCCGACCCTGTGGCCGGTTGTGGGCCGGATTACCGGTCATTTCGGCGAGCGCATGGATCCTTTCAGTGGTGAGGGTGCGTTTCACGCGGGACTCGATATCGCCTCGCACTACGGCGACGAAATCCGCGCTACGGCAGATGGCGAAGTCACGGAAGTGGGCCGTCGCACCGGCTATGGCCGTCTGATCATCATCGATCATGGATTTGGCGTAACCACCTGGTACGGCCACCTGTCGGGATTCAATGTGCAGCCTGGCATGCACGTGAAGGCTGGCGACGTGATTGGCTACGAGGGCGATAGCGGACGCTCGACGGGCCCGCACCTGCATTATGAAGTCCGAATCTACAACACTCCTGTAAACCCCTGGCGTTACCTGCGCGGCATCAATCCGAATCCGACATCCACGGGCGATTGATTCCAGGTATTTCAGCACGCCCCATTCCCTGCCGTCGACACCCTTTGTGGGATTAACTGCCTCTTCACAATGGCTGCGACCACGGGGAGGAATGGTCAGCGGACGGCAGACGACTGGTCGGCGTTTTCAATCGAGGACGCGTCCGGAATTGGCGCATTCGGGGGATTCCTGCGAATCCAGAAAGCGCCAATTGTAACCAGCACTGCCGGCAGAAGAAACCTTAGCCCATCGCGAAGCAGAGCCGCTGGACCAACCTGCTCCGGCGGTCCAATTCCGCAACCGCAGTCGATTTTCAAGCCGCGCAGATAGGCAGAAGCAATCGCGATTATAAATCCGCAGATCGTCACGCTGGCGATCAGCGATGAAAACCGGCGCAAGATATTGCTGATCAGCCAGACACCCAGGAACAACTCGAAATACGGCAGGATGTGGGCAACCGTGTTAGCTGCCGCCGGCGAAAGGACCTGGTAGGAATCTACCTGGATAGCAAAGGATGCCAAGGATATTCGCACCGATGAAGGCCACGACCAAGCCATCCCAGCGAGCGGCTTCATCTTTCCGTAGGCAGCGGCCAGAAATATAGCTCCCACGACAAAGCAGCCCAAGACCAGCAGAATCCTGATCAACTTCCGGCGCACTGGAGGCTTCACGAAGAGCGATGCAGCGAACCCTGCCAGCAGAACGCCATATGCGCAATACCACAGCACATTCAGAAGGGATCCCACGTTGGCCATCTAGCTCCCTCGCCGCACGCTATTGGGCAAGCAGCGAATCGAAGAATTGCTTCAGGATCTGCCAGGATACCGCTCCCCACGCGGGCGGCAGGCGCTGACTTTTATAAACGATCTGGTAGGTCGGCGTATAGTTCACGGGAATCTTGTAGCCGAGCTCGATGTCTTTGACGATGTCCTGGTCAATGGCGCAAGGGTGCGCGCCGGGAGGAAGCGGAGCGCCTCGATTCGCCTGGGCCTGCGGCGCTGGTCCCGGGCACGCGTTGACGATTGCCTCGATGCGATGAAAGTCGGAGCCCGAGATCGCGGCAGCGACGAATTTCTGCATGTTGCCATCCGCATCCCAGGCGCTTTGATTGTCGTAAAGCGCCGCCTCCACAGCGCCGAAATCCCCGAACATCGCCGCTGCATTAGCCCAACGGGCCGCCTGGCCTGAGTATTTGTGCTGCTGCAACGGAAAATCGTGATGAACTAAGTACACCTTCCCGGATGCCACATAGTCGCTGATCAACTGCTTCAATGTCGCTTCATAGAGCTCGCGGCAGGACGGACACTGGTAGTCGGTAAAGATCTCCATGGTGATCGGAGCGCTGCGCGATCCGTAGGTCTTGACCGGCGCTGAGGGACTGTCGCTCTTCGTGTGCTGCTGCGTGGCCGGCGGTCCAGCGTACACCAGAGAAGCCACAACCGAGATTCCCGCAAGGGCGAGGATAGCCAGCGGTAGGATTCGCCTCAGCCCTCCAGGCGCGGTAGCACTCATCTTGATGGGCTCGCTGGGTTAAACAACGTTCGAGGGCTCCTACTGCTTTAGAAGTGAGTCGAAAAACTGCTTCAAGATTGGCCACGAAACCACTCCCGATCCCGCCGGAAGTCGCTGGCCCTTGTAGATGATCACGTATGTGGGCGTGGCCTGCACGGGAATACGATTCCCCAGCACGCGATCCTGGTCGATCGAAGAGTCGAGCGCACAAGTATCGTCCGGAGCGTCCGGGCGCGAGCTGAAGTCGCAGCCGGTCATCAACTTTTCTATGCGCTTCATGTCAGACGCCGGCACTGCGGCTGCAATGTATTTCTGGATGTCGCCGTCGGCCGCCCATGCGGATTGGTTGTCGTAAAGGGCCGCTTCGGCGATCTGAAAATCCCCCACTCGGGCTGCCGCGTTGACCCAGCGTGCCGCTTCATATCCATACTTGTGCATCGGGAGCGGAAAATCATGGTGTACCAGATAGACCTTGCCCGAAGCGACGTAGTCGTTGATCAAAGGTCGGAGCGTTTCCTCGTACAGGTTTCGGCAGGATGGGCATTCGTAATCTGTGTACACTTCCATCGTAATGGGAGCGCTGCTCGAGCCATAGCTCTTGACCGGCGACGTCACCGCCTCCACAGCATTGGCGCGCGCATGCGTACCGGTCGTTTTGGCGCGAGCTGTGCCCCCCAGCGTCACCAGCGAGATCGTCCCTAGGATGAGGAGTGTGGGCCGCCATCCCGATCGCCAGGATTTGATTGCACGGGCTGAATTTGTTGGATCTTGCAAAACTACCTCCTCGTGGTTCCTTCAATGGGTCGCGGAACACGTATTGTAGCGCGATTTCCGCGGGGCGGTGCTTCGATGTGGCCGGCTGCCTTCAAGAATCACAATATCGTACAGATCAGCAACTAAAGATGCCGCTAGGCCGCGGACGGATTGCTGCTCCCTCGCAGGATGTGGAGTTTAATCGAAATCTCCGGACTGCAGCCGCAATGTACCCGTAAGCAACACATAATGCAATAGATGTATCGCAGTCAGAAAACTTGACAATAATAGACTCAACGTGTATCATGCGGTCGTGCCGCGAATGCGGACTAGTGGGCAAGCGTCGGCGACAGATTTTAGGAGCGGAATCCATGAGTAAGATTATTGGCATTGACCTCGGCACCACGAATTCGGTGGTAGCCGTGATGCAGGGCGGCGAACCTGTGGTAATCCCCAATCAGGAAGGCGCACGCACCACTCCCTCGGTGGTCGGCATCACAAAGAGTGGCGAACGTCTGGTAGGCCAAGTGGCCAAGCGCCAGGCAATTACCAACCCGGAGAATACGATCTATTCGATCAAGCGGTTTATGGGCCGCCGCTACGACGAAGTGACCGAAGAAATGAAGATGGTGCCCTATAAGGTCGTCGCGCAGGGCGATCATGTGGCGGCAATGGCGCAGGGCAAACCATATAGCCCTCCGGAAATTTCGGCGATGATCCTGCAAAAGCTCAAGCTGGCCGCAGAAGACTTTCTTGGCGAGAAGGTGACAGAAGCCGTGATCACGGTGCCGGCCTATTTTAACGATGCGCAGCGCACCGCGACCAAAGATGCGGGAAAAATTGCAGGCCTTGATGTGAAGCGCATCATCAACGAGCCCACAGCCGCCGCTCTGGCCTACGGCCTTGATAAGAAGAAGGACGAAACGATCGCGGTGTACGACTTTGGTGGCGGCACGTTTGATATTTCGATCCTGGAGGTCGGCGAGGGCGTTATCGAAGTGAAGGCCACGAACGGCGATACGCACCTGGGAGGCGACAACCTCGATCAGCGCATCGTCGAATGGTTGATCGATGAGTTCAAAAATGACGAGGGACTCGACCTGCGCAGCAAGGGCAATGAGATGGCGTTGCAACGCCTGCGGGACGCGGCCGAGCGCGCCAAGATCGAGCTTTCGACGACGATGGAGACGGAAATCAACCTTCCATTCATTACGGCAGACGCATCCGGTCCCAAGCACATGGTGAAGAAGCTCACCCGCGCCAAGCTCGAGGCGATGGTGGGTGACATCGTCAAGCGCTCGGTTGAACCCTGCAAGCTGTGCATGAAGGACGCAGGAGTCGACGCGAGCAAGATCAACGAAGTGGTGCTCGTCGGCGGCCAGACGCGCATGCCGATGATCCAGGCGCTGGTGAAAGAACTGTTCGGTCGCGAAGGCCACAAGGGCGTCAATCCGGACGAAGTCGTGGCGGTCGGCGCGGCAATTCAGGGCGGCGTGCTGGGCGGCGAGGTGAAGGATATCCTGCTGCTCGACGTGACTCCGCTGTCGCTTGGCGTCGAAACTCTCGGCGGTGTGACGACCGTGCTCATCCCGCGCAATACCACGATTCCGACGCGCAAATCGGAGACGTTTTCGACCGCGGCGGACAATCAGACATCGGTCGAGATCCACGTGCTACAGGGCGAGCGGCCCGTGGCAAGCGGCAACCGGTCCCTCGGAAAATTCCAACTGATCGGAATCCCGCCAGCGCCACGTGGCCTGCCACAGATCGAGGTGACGTTCGATATCGACGCGAACGGCATCCTCAATGTGTCCGCTAAGGACACGGCAACCAACAAAGAGCAGAAAATCACCATCACCGCTTCGACGGGCCTTTCGAAAGAAGAGGCCGAGCGAATGAAGAAGGAAGCCGAATCGCACGCCTCGGAAGACAAAGCGCGCATGTCGGAAGTCGAGGCTCGCAATCGTCTGGATGGGCTGGTCTATCAGACGGAGAAGCTGATCAAAGAAAACCGCGAAAAACTTGCCGAAGACGATGTGAAGGCAGTGGAGGGCGCGATCGAGGAAGCTCGGCGCGCACTCAGCGAAGGCGGCGTCGACAGGTTGAACGCGGCCACGGAGTCGTTGACCAAGGCGTCGCATCGAGTGGCCGAGTCGCTCTACAAGGCGCAGCAAAGCGCGGCGAGCGCGGCCGGCGGCGGTGGCGGCACTAGCAGCGGCGGTGGCACGCCAGGCGGATCGGAGCCCGGCGCAGGCCAGGGCGGCCGTGGGCAGGGCGATGTGGTCGACGCCGAGTTCGTGGACGTTGACGAATCGAAGAAGCCGAACTAAGGGCGCGCCGTGCGTCTTTATCCCCTCGGGCCGGCAATGCCGGTTCGAGGGAGTTGGCTTCGATAACCTCAAGACATGCCAACGACAACAAAAACTGACTACTATGAGCTGCTAGGCGTCCCGCGCAAATCGTCCGTAAAGGACATTCGCGCGGCCTACAGGAAGCTTGCCCGCAAATACCATCCGGACCTGAATCCAGGCGACAAATCGGCTGAGGAAAAATTCAAGCAGATTCAAGAAGCGTACGAAGTCCTTTCCGACAGCAAGAAGCGCCAGATGTACGATCAGTTCGGGTTCAATACGCCTGGCCCCGGCGGCGGTGCTCCGCCTGGAGCGGGCTATGGTGGCGTGCCGCCCCAGGACATCCATTTTGACTTTGGCGGCTTTGATTTTGGCGGAAGCGGCGCGGGCCCGGGCGGCGGCACCAGCTTTCGCGACCTTTTTAGCCAATTTTTCCGGGGAGCGAACGCTGCGCAAGAGGTGCAGGAACGCGAGGCGGGAACCGATCTGGAATATCAGATCGACATTACCTTTGCGGAAGCAATGCGCGGCACCGTGAAAAAACTCAGCTTTACGCGCTTGGACGTTTGCCAAACCTGCCATGGCACGGGCGCAGCGCCGGGTGATGCGAAGACTTGCCCGACTTGCGGCGGCTCGGGACAAGTGACGCAAGTGAGCGGCAAGATGCGGTTCCAAATCACCTGCTCGCGATGTGGCGGAACGGGAAAGCTTCACACCGTTTGCCGCACTTGCGGGGGCGAAGGACGCGTGCAGCGCGTCGAGACGCTCGACGTTCGCATTCCACCTGGTGCGCACACCGGTTCGCGCGTTCGCGTCGCCGGTCACGGCAATGCGGGGTTGCAGGGCGGTCCGCCCGGCGACCTGTACATCATTACGAATGTTGAGCCGCATCCTTACTTTGAGCGGCGTGGCGACGATCTCTACACGGTCGTGCCCGTCACGGTAACAGAAGCGTCGCTTGGCGCCAAGGTTGAGGTCCCGACGATCGACGGTCGCGCGCAGGTGCGCATTCCGCCGGGAACGAACAGCGGCAAGAAGCTCCGGCTGCGCGAAAAGGGCGCTCCATCGACACGGCAGCCGGGCAAGCGCGGCGATCAGATCGTGGAAGTCCAAGTAGTCGTGCCCAAACCGGAAGACGAGCGGGTGCGCAATCTCTTGCGCGAGCTGAGTAAAGTCGACCAGGAAGATCCGCGAAAGGATTTGTTCGCGCTCGCGACGGTGTGAGCCGGTGAACGGACGGCACTAGGAGAACGGAATGACCGGGCGGCCCAGAAAAAAGGCGAAGGCCGGATATATGATCAGCGCGGTTGCCGAGCTCTACCGGCTCCATCCGCAGACGCTTCGTCTCTACGAACGCGTCGGATTGCTGACGCCGTCGCGCTCGCAGGGCAATACCCGCCTTTATACCGACGCGGACCTGGAGCGTTTGGAGATTATTCTCAACCTTACCCGCGAACTGGGTGTGAATTTGGCCGGCATCGAAATCATCCTTAACATGCGCGACAAGATGGCCGAGATGCAGTCCGAGATGGAAGCGTTCATCAAATTCGTCCGCAGCGAGGTGGCGCACAGCATCACCACGGCTGGCCAGCGCACGCCCCGCCACGCGATTGTCCGCGCTGCGCCCCGCCATGCAATCCGCGTGGAGAAGTAAGCAGCCGGCGACAATACGGCTCGTCGAATTCCACAGGCGCTTAACTTTGCACAGGCTCCGGTCCGCTTGCACTGTCCGCTCGGCCCGAATATTCTTTCTTCATGGCTCGAAGCGACTGCCCCATCTGCCAGGGAACCGGCTGGAAGCTCGTCGAACGCACCGCTGTTGGCGCTCAGCCTCTCGCCGTCGATAAACCTGGCGCTTCCGCCGCCGGTGAACCCAAGCTCCAATGGGCTGTGCCTTGCGATTGCACCAGCACAGACCGCACCAGCCGCGCCCTTGCCTCGGCCCGCGTCCCCGAGCGTTACCGACACTGCGATTTCGATAATTTTGAGACAGACAACGAAATCGAAGGCGTCTCGCGCGATCAAGTCGGCGCTTGGAATCGCAGCCTCAGCCAAGCCAAGATCGTCGTTCAGCGCTTTGCGGCCGATTTTTCGCCGGTGCGCGAGACGCAGACTGAACACGGGCTGTTGCTGATCGGTACCTGCGGCGTAGGAAAGACGCACTTAGCCGTCGCGGCGCTCAAAGAGGTCACCCTGCGCGGCCATAGCGGCCTTTTCTACGATTATCGCGAACTGCTCAAGGCGATCCAGGACAGCTACAACGCCGAAAGCCAGTTTACTGAAATGGGCGTTCTCGAGCCCGTGTTGAAAACGGAGCTGCTGGTGCTCGACGACGTCGGCTCAAGCAAACCATCGCTCTGGGCGCTTGAGACCGTCGGCCACATTCTGAATACGCGCTACAACGAAAAAAGAATTACGGTGCTCACCACAAATTTCCTCGATGCCGAGAGTGCGAGCAACCCCGAGCCCTCTCGCGCGCCCGGCCTGCGCTCGCCCATCGCCGACGACACGCTCACCGACCGCGTCGGCAAACGCATCCGCTCCCGCCTCTATGAAATGTGCCGCACCGTGGAGATCTCCGCTCCGGACTACCGCAAAGAAATTCGCAACATCAGCCGTTTCGCGCGTTAGTGGTGGCGTCCGCCAGATAGCGCGATAGCGCTAAATCGTCTCTCATTGGCGGTCCTAATCGTGTAAATCCATAATAATCCAACGGTTTGCGCCGACCACAACCTCCGTGTAGAATTGGAATCGAATTCTCCGACCTCCGCGGCCTAATGGAGAGAAATCCTACGGCGCGAGAGGCGACGCCCGGCTGGTAGATCGCCGGGCTGAGGGTTCGGGTGGAAACGCCCGGGCCTCCCATTTGGAAAGGGGAAATGTGCGGCGCGCTAATGGCTCGCCGATATTGTGCCCAAGTTCAAATGTGGACTTGGGCTTTTTTGTTTTAGGGGCTACGCGAAATTAAATGCCGCTCATCGACAAATTCGGCCGTCAAATCACCGATCTGCGGATTTCGGTTACGGACCGCTGCAATTTCCGTTGCGTGTATTGCCGCTCGGCGCGTCCGGAACATCACATGCCGTCGGACGATCTGCTCTCGTGGGACGAACATGAGCGCCTGGTGAAAATTCTGGTCGCCATGGGCATTCGCAAAGTCCGCGTGACGGGCGGTGAGCCGCTGGTCCGTGCGGGCGTTGAGGATTTCATTGCGCGGCTGAAAGCACTTGGCGTCAGAGATCTTTCAATGACCACCAACGGCCACCTGCTCGCCGAGCGTTGCGACCGCCTGGTGGCGGCTGGCATGGACCGCATCAACATCAGCCTCGACTCGCTCGACCGCGAAAAGTTTGAGCGCGTCACGCGCACAAAGGCCTTTGACCAAGTAATCGCAGGCATTGACGCGGCCCAGGCCTCGCGGCTGCGCCCGGTAAAGATCAATGCTGTCCTCGTTCGCGGGCTCAATGACGACGAAGTAGAAGCTTTCGCCGCCTTCGCTCGCGACCGCAATCTGATCATGCGCTTTATCGAGTTCATGCCGCTCGACGCAGACCGCGCTTGGACGCGAGACATGGTCGTCACCGGCGCTGAGGTGCATCGTCGCATCTCGGAACGCTGGCCGCTCGTTCCCGTGGTCCACGAACGCAGTGAAACGGCGCGCAAATATCGGTTCGCCGATGGACGCGGTGAAATCGGACTGATCTCTCCCGTCTCGCAGCCTTTTTGCGGATTCTGCTCGCGCATCCGGCTCACGGCCGATGGGAAACTTCGCACCTGCCTCTTCAGCAAGGAGGATCACGATTTGAAATCGTTACTGCGCGGCGGCGCGACCGATCGTGAAATTGGCGACGAGATTCTTTCGATCGTCTCGGAAAAGGAAAAGGGTCACCGCATCAACGAGCCAGGCTTCATGCCGCCATCTCGCACGATGGTGTCCATCGGCGGATGAAAATCCGGTGAACATCTTCGTCCCGAAGCAACGCAGCGACTAAGAAATCTCCAACTTCGTTTGGGCAGGAATCGAGACCATGGACAACGAAGAATCCAAACTCTTCTCTTTGCGCGAAGCGGAGCGCCTTCGCGTTCAGGTCGAGCCGATCTTAGTCGAGGCCATCGAGGCTCGCAGAAAGCTTGGCGAGGTAGAAGAAGGCCTCAGTACGATCGCTGAGCGCATCCAGCGTTCCGGAGGTCTTCTGGTTCCCTACGAACAGGTGGCCAAAATGCGAATTGAGAAGAATCGCTTGGAGGGAGCGATTCAGTCCGCCGTCGAACGAATTCATTCCACTGGCTGCATTGTCAAAGATATTGATGTCGGGCTCCTTGACTTCCCTTCCCGCCTGAACGGCGAGGAAATCTATCTGTGCTGGCGTCTGGGAGAAGACCGAATCCGCTTTTATCACCGCCAGGACGAAGGATTTGCCGGCCGCAAGCGGATCGATCCCCAGGAAAACGCCTTCGATAATCCCCTCCAATAGCTGGGTTTATACTTTCGAGCTCGCTCGATGCCCCGGCAGGCCCGGTTCGCCTCGGGTAGATACTGTATCCTCCTCGAAATATCTACGATAGAACCCCGATTACCCTTGGGATTGGCAGGAGCGAAGATCGAGTGCAGTTTCTTGCCCGCACAGGCAGCGTAATTGTGGACGGTCCAGAAACGCGGGAAAAGGCGCCGGCGATCACCATGTTAGAAACCCCGCTCATACGACGATCAAGAGTTGTCGACCCGAACGGCGAATGAAAATGGGCAGAGATTTTCTGATGCTTTCGCATCGCGGATCCGGTGTGTACGGAAAGGTCTGGGAGCGGATTCAGTCCGACGATTGCTTCGACCTAGCCGCGCAGATGTCGTTTTTCTTTTCGTTATCGTTGATTCCGTTCTGTCTCGCATTGGCAGTCGTCATCGGCTGGCTGCCATCAACGGCGTTGTGGCGCGCATTCGCGACGTGGATCGTCAGCTATCTGCCCAGCCGGTCGCAGCATTTGATTTTCTCAACGATTCTGGGCCTGGCCGATTACTCAGCTGGATTTCTTTGCTTTGGATTGATTATGGCCGTGTGGGGCGCCTCCTCGGGATTTGTCAGCCTGATGGAGTCGCTGAGCGTGGTCTACTGCGGTCGAGAAACGCGCTCATACCTGCGTAAGCACGTGGTCGCCACCATCGTGACCGTGATAGCCATGGCTTTTGCCCTCGCCAGTTTTGGTCTCATGGCGTTCGGCCGCTGGGGTTCCCGATGGTTTTCCATCCTCCACCTAGGCAGATGGCACATTCCTCGATTCGCCCTGCAAGCCGGAGGATGGTTTTTCAGCGTGGTGCTGCTCTGTATTGCCATCGATATTGTGAATTTCGCGCTACCGGATGCCAAACGCCGCTGGAGGTGGCTCACTCCGGGTACTGCTTTCGTTGTGATCACATTCTTCGTGCTGTCGAACGGATTTAATACCTACTTCCAACACTTTTCGTCGTACCCGCGCATTTACGGGGCGCTGGCCGGATTCATCATTCTGATGCTGTGGATTTACATTGCCTGTTTAATCCTTTTGATCGGCGCGGAAACCGATCGTGTGATCGAAGGGTTGGTGCAGGAAGCGGTGGCGAAGTGAAGCTCCTTGACCGGTGGTGGCCCGGCCCGCGGTTCGGCATCTTAGCGTGGGCTTTCGTCACTCTCATCCTCGCGGCGAGTGGGGCGCTTTGGGCGCAGCAGATGCAAACGGAAACGTATGCAGGCTTCGAGGGTCAACCAGTGTCGAGCGTGGAAATTGCTGTTCGGCCCGACGTGAACGTAGATGCAATGCGCGCGCTGATTCAACAAGAGCCCGGAAAGCCTTTTTCAACACAGGCTATGCGCGCCAGCGTCGCGGCGCTGCAGCAAACCCGTCTCTTCACCGAGGTGCAAGTCAACCTCGAGCCGCAACAGAATGGCCTGCGCGTCCTCTTCATTTTGCAGCCGGCGGACTACGTTGGAGTAATTCAATTCCCTGGCACCGGAACGAAGTTCGCGTACACGGAATTGCTCCAGGCCGTGAATATCCAGGAACAGGAACCGTACGTGCCGGAATTACAAGCGCGCGGCCAAAAGGGATTGGCGGATTTTCTCCACACGCGCGGCTATTTCGCGGCTAGCGTAACCCCGGAAATACAGCGCGATGCATCCCATCGAATCGTGAGTCTGATCTTCCATTGCACGCTGCAAAGCCAGGCGAGGATTCGCAGCATCGAGTTTCAGGGCCTATCACCCGACCAGAGCGCGCGGATGCGCTCTGCGCTGCGTGGCTGGTGGGCGAGGCTGAAGCGTGTGTCGCTGAAGCCCGGGGAGAAGTATTCCGAGCCGCGCATCGACAAGTCGATCCAGTTTATCCGCGATCGCCTGCGAAAACAAAATCAGCTTGCGCCATCCATCCGCTTAGCGCCGCCGCAGTACGATGTGGATTCAAACCGCGTCGATATCACATTCGATGTCACCGCGGGAGCCAAGATATCGGTGGAGGTGGTCGGAGCGAAGGTGTCGAAAAAAACGATACAGCGCCTCGTTCCGGTCTACGAAGAGGGTTCCGCAGATCAGGATCTCGTCGACGAAGGCGAAGCGAATCTCAAAGCCTACTTTCAGGCCAAAGGCTATTTCGACGTGACGGCCAGTTCGCACATCGACAAGCAGGGAGATTTGGTGAACGTCGTCTACAACGTTACTCCGGGTCTGAGGCACAAAGTAAAAGGCGTGTACTTCGATGGGAATCATTACTTTTCTGACGCCCAATTGAGGTCGCGTGTCTCCACCAACAAGGCGCGACTTTTTTTTGGCCATGGAAAATACAGCGAGCAACTGCTGCAGAAGAGCGTGAACTCTCTTACCGCCGCGTACAACGACGCTGGATTCCAGAATGTCTCCGTTCAAGGCAAGGTCCAGGATTTCAACCCCGAAGTGGACATAACCTTTGCGATCGTGGAAGGGCCGCAGGACCGGGTGGCAACTCTGCAGGTCGTAGGGAACAAGACCCAATCCGTGGCGGCGCTTAGCCGCAAACGCCCCTTGCGTCTTCGTCCCGGCCAAATTTATTCCCGGAGATTTCTCGAAATGGACCGCAACAACCTTCTCGCGGCCTACCTGGATCTCGGCTATCTGAACGCGACGGTTCGGTCGGCGGCGACGCCCACAACAGACGATCCGCACAAAATGGACGTGACCTACACGATCAACGAAGGACCACAAGCGAACATATCGAACGTGGTCCTGCTAGGCCAGCAACACACGAAACCCGATTTTATCGAAACGGTGGCCGGCAACCAGGTCAAGGCCGGCAAACCGATGAGCGATGGGAACTTCCTCCAGGCCGAGAGCAACCTCTACGATCTGGGGATCTTCGACTGGACCAGCATTAAATCGCGGCGCCCGATCGTCGATCAGACGCAGGAAATGGTGCTGATCAAGGTGCACGAATCTCCGTTGAACTCGATGGATATCGGAGGCGGAATCGAAGTCATCCCACGGGACGGAAACGTTCCCGTGAATTCTGTTGTCGTGCCGGGCCTGCCCCCGATCAGCCTGGGCAACAAATTTACCGTCAGTCAGAAAAGCTACGTCGGGCCTAGGTTTGTGTTTGATTTCACCCGCCACAATTTGCGAGGCCGCGCGCAATCCGCGACCATCGGCACGGTTCTCTCGCGCCTCGATCAACGTGGATTTTTCACCTACGCCGATCCGTATTTTCACAGCTCGTCGTGGAGCTCTCTGCTGAGCGTTTCAGGAGAGCGCACCACGGAGAATCCGATTTATACGGCGGAGCTCGGGCAGGCTTCGTTTCAGATCGAGAAGACGCTGGACGCCAAGCGCACCAAGCATGTGATCGCGCGCTATGGCTTTCAACGCATCAACCTTTACAACCTTCTGATACCCGACCTCGTGCTGCCCGAAGATCAGCGGGTGCGGCTTTCTACGTTCGACGGAGAATACATCCGCGATACGCGCGATAAGCCGCTCGACGCGCATCATGGCGTCTACCAGACGTTCGACTTCGGAGTCACCTCGAAAGCTCTGGGAGCGAGCGCCGATTTCGTCCGATTCCTTGGCCAGACCGCATTTTACGTCCCGGTCAAGCCATGGCTGGTGTGGGCAAACAATTTTCGCCTTGGGCTCGCGGCGCCATTTTCCGGCAGCGATGTGCCGCTCGTCGAACGATTTCTTTCCGGTGGCGCCGATTCCTTGCGAGGCTTCCCTATTGATGGCGCGGGGCCGCAGCGTCCCGTGCCGGTCTGCACCAACCCCGCGGATCTCGCCACTTGCACCCTGATTAGTGTGCCCGTCGGCGGAGACATGCTGTTCATCGTGAATTCCGAGGCGCGATTTCCCTTGCCACTTAAGAAGGGGCTGGGAGCAGCGGTCTTCTACGACGGCGGAAACGTTTACAGCAACATCAGCATCAAGCAATTTGGAGACGATTTCACGCACTCGGTGGGCGTGGGCTTGCGCTACGACACACCCGTAGGGCCGGTGCGATTTGACGTGGGCTACCGGATCACGTCCGTGCCGGGCATCAAGGCGACGCAATACTTCGTGACGCTCGGACAATCCTTTTAGTGGCGAATAGGTGAGTGTTTGATGAAAAGACGCACGATTCGCAACACCCTGGCCGGCATCGTGGCGCTGCTCGGGTGTTTAATTCTGCTATGCGTCGTCGTGGTGCACACAGCGCCGTTCCAGAATTTTCTTCGAAGCCAGATTGTCCGGCAAGCACTGGAACACGCCGGAGCACGCGTCGAGATCGGATCGATCGAGATGCATTGGATGCCGCTTGGTCTCGATCTCGAACAAATCACAGTTTATGGCGACGAGAATCGCCCCGGTCAACCGATGCAGGAGCCTTTGCTCCAAGCGGCACGCTTGGAAGTAGGAGTAAGGTTTCTCCCGCTATTGCGCGGACGCGTCGAATTGCGAGAACTGATTCTCGACCGCCCCTTGGCGCACCTGCGAATCGATTCCAATGGCCGCAGCAATTTGCCCGAAATTCCTCAAACGGGCTCGCATCATGGGGTCGATACGCTCTTCAATTTACAGGTGGGAGACTGCGCGATCCATTCGGGCGTGATTTTCTACAATGATGCGCGGATTCCGCTCGATGCCGACTTGCGCGACGTGAAATTCGATGCGCGATACAGCGCGCTAACGGCCGAATATAGCGGCACGCTTTCATACGACAGAGCCCGATTGGCAGCGCAGCAATATGAGCCGATCGATCACGCCATGCATCTGGAATTCACCGCGAATCGCAACGAGCTATCCATCAAGCCGCTGCTTTTGACAACTGCCGCTTCGCGGATTTCCTTGAATGCCCAGATTCGCAATTACGAGAACCCAGAAATCACTGCAACGTATCAAGGAGCGGTCAATACTGGCGAACTAGCGAGCGTGCTCCACGACACGTCAGTGCCCGTCGGAAACGTTGCCATCAGCGGCAAGCTGTCTTACAGCGCGAGCGACCACCGCTCTTTTCTCGAGGCCGTAAGTCTCGATGGTCAAGCGAGCAGCGACAGGCTGGAACTCAGGACGGATTGGCAGCCCATCGCGGCTACGAGCGTTCGCGCAAATTACGAATTGAAGAATGCAAACCTGCAGGTAACAGATATCGCAGCGTACCTCCTGGGCGCACGCGCCCGCGGGACCTTCGAGTTGCAAGGCATGAATGCTCCGACGGCCATGAAACGCCTGAACGCTTCCATCCAAGGCGTGTCTCTTATGCGCACGAGCCAGGCCCTGGCTCCGGCGAAAGTGCGGCGACTCCCATTTCTCGGCACGGCAGACCTCGATGTACGGGCATCGTGGTCGAGTTCGATCAAGAATGCCACCGCACATGCGCGGCTCGCAGTATCGAGCCGGCAACAGGCAACAATTTCGGGCCAGGGCATTCCTGTGAACGGGCTTGTGCAGGCCGACTACAACGGCCCGCGAGATACGATTGCTTTTGGCCAATCCTATCTGCAGACGGCGAATACAAGAATGACCATCAGCGGTACTCTCAGTTCGCAGCGCCACGGCGGCTCGGCGTTGAACCTCGTGGCCACCACCAGCGATCTAGGCGAAGTCGAGTCGCTTGCAACGATAGCCCAGGCAGTGCTGGAACCTGCGCAATCAAGGCCGACGATACCTCATTTGGCCGGCGGTGCCATCGTCACTGCGCATGTGACCGGCAGCGCGACGAATCCACATGTACAGGCCGCACTGATGGCGCACAACCTGACAGTCGACGGAAGCCATTGGCCCTCGCTCGCGCTGAATGCGACCGCCGATTCGCACGGGGCGAGCATTCAGAATGGCGAGCTGACCGGCGCAGGAGCGGAGCGCGTAAGCTTCAGTGGCCGAGCCGGCCTGATGCACTGGAGCTTGGCGTCGAACAGCCCAATCGCGGCACAAGCGACACTGACAAACATCTCTCTGGCAGCCATCGAACAATTCGCGGATCGGCGTGATCCTGTCACCGGCACGCTTTCGGGCAAGCTTGCTGTCCAGGGCACGCGAAACGCTCCCAATGGCCAGGCGACGATCACGATGGGAAAGGCTACCGCCTGGAACGAAACGATTGACAGCATGCGAATCGACGCGGAGTCTCGGCAAGGCACAGTTCAGGCAAAGGTTCAGCTTCAAATTCCAGCAGGAGCGCTTTCGGCCGATGCGAATTACACGCTCGCGAGCGAACGATATGATTTGAAGCTCTCGGGAAATAACTTGAACCTCGAAAAAATCGGCGCCCTTCAAACGAGAGGAACCGTTGAGGGATTGGCCGATCTGTCCATCGCGGGCAGCGGCACCACACGCAATCCGCAACTTGCGATGCATTTGACAATTCCGCAGCTGGCGACGCACGGACAGGTGATTTCGAACGTCGCGGTCCAGGCGAACGTTGCAAATCAACATGCCACATTCCAGGTTCAATCGAGCGTGGACCAGGGTTCCGTCCAGGCGAAGGGCGACGTTGCGCTCACAGGCGAGCGATATGCGACGGCTGCGCTTGACATCCGTGCGTTGCCAGTCGCGGCGGTCGTCGCGAATTTTCTCCCGTCGCAAAGCTCCAAGCTGGCGGGCCAAACAGAAATCCATCTGACCCTAAGTGGGCCGCTGCAGGCACCTGCGCAAATCGAGGGGCACGTGGAAATACCGTCGCTTGACGTCACCTACGGAAAGGCGCAAATGGCGCTGGCGCGGCCGCTCCAAGCCGACTATCGCAATGGAATCCTCACGGTCAATCCTGCGCAGATCCGAGGCACGGGAACGAATCTCACGTTCGGTGGAACCGTTCCGATCAAAAGCGACGCGGCGTATTCCTTGCTCGCGGACGGATCGATGGACCTCAGTGTTCTGGGGCAGTTCGTGCACGGTGTGCGCTCTTCCGGAGAAATGGAAATTCACATTCGCAGCCAGGGCAAGACCTCGCAACCGAACATGCAAGGCGAATTTCAAATCAAGAACGCGGTTCTCTCCATGCAAACGCTTCCGGTCGGCATCGAGGGGCTGAACGCGCAAATCAATTTGTCTGGAGATCGCGTGGACATTGCCAAACTGTCCGGTACCGCGGGCGGCGGAGACATTTCCGCCAGCGGCTCCGCGCGATTGGGCCACCAGACGAGCTTCGATCTTGCGCTGCGGGCGCAGTCCGTGCGCATTCGCTACCCACAGGGCTTGCGATCGGTCTTGAGCGGGCAACTCAATTTTCAAGGAACACCGAGCGATTCGGC